>RFJS01000071.1 GCA_003694825.1 Verrucomicrobiota bacterium
CACTGGGTGCTGCTGCTGCCGCCGCTGATGCTGCTGATCGCCTTCCTCATGGTCAGCACGATTCGCTACCCGAGTTTCAAGCAGATCGACTGGAACACCCGGGCGCGTTTCGGCACCTTTGTGCTCCTGCTCATCGTCGCCGCGGGCGTGTTCTTCTTCAAGCAGTTCGCCCTCGCGGCGGTCTTTCTCGCCTACCTGCTCTACGGCCTGATCCGGCACATCTTCTACCTGCGGAGACGGCGGCGGCGGTTGCGCGAACTCACGGCGCAGCGCCACCAGGCTCACGAAGCCTCCGAACAGCTTGTGAACAAGCCGGAAACCGCTCCGGAATAACCCGCCGAAAACGGGAAGTTGCTCACAAGCGCCGAATCGATCCGCACCCGCCCCCGGTGTTTCCAACAATTCCAGGGCGATCTTACCTATTGGTCATTAACCGCTTGCCCAATTGCTGCAGTTACTGACAAAGCATAAGAATACGACTGATTTTTTAAGATTGGAAGTACCCTAACCATAGGGTTTGTCAGTTTCTTGAAAAACCGCCTACATTCCCCACCCAGATGAAGTTCAAAGTAAACCGGGATCACTTCAGCAACGGCCTCGCCCAGGTTCTCAACGTCGTCGGCACTCGCCCGACCATGCCGGTGTTGAGCAACGTGCTGATCGAAGCCGAAGACGATCATCTCGACCTCACCACCACCAACCTCGATCTCGGCATTCGCTGCCGCATCAAGGCCACCATCCAGCAATCCGGTTCGAGCACCCTCCCGGTCCGTCGGCTCGCCAGCATCGTGCGCGAGCTGCCCAGCCTCGATGTCCTGGTCGAGACCTCCGCCAACCACCAGGTGAAGCTCACCTCCGGAGGATCCAACTTCCGCATCATGGGCATCCCGAAGGAGGACTTTCCCCCGCTGCCGGAATTTGCGGACGAGCACACCTTCACCCTCGAGCAGTCCGTGCTCAGCCAGATGGTCGCCAGCGTCGCCTATGCGCAGTCCCAGGACGAAAGCCGCCATTTCCTCAACGGCGTCTACTTCGACTTCAAGGACGACAAACTGACGCTCGTTGCCACGGACGGCCGCCGTCTCGCGCTGGTGCATCGGGAGATGGATTTCGGTGGCAAT
This sequence comes from Verrucomicrobiota bacterium, assembly GCA_003694825.1. Lineage (GTDB taxonomy): Bacteria > Verrucomicrobiota > Verrucomicrobiia > Opitutales > Opitutaceae > J108. The sequence goes on from RFJS01000071.1 coordinate 1,122, forward strand.
GAAGGGGGCAGCCTCATTCTTCCCGCCAAGACCGTCGGAGAACTCCAGCGCCTTCTTGCCAAGGACGAGGAGCTTTCGGTTTCGGTCGCCTTCAACGATCGCCGCGTCGCCTTCCACATCGAGGTGCCGGACAACGACTCCGGCCTCACCGACAAGGTTCAGCTCATCTCCAAAGTCGTCGAGGGCAACTACCCGAACTACCAGCAGGTCATCCCGAAGGAGGTGCACCAGCGGGTGAAGGTGGACCGCGAGCTGTTTCTGCAGTGCATTCACCGCGCCGCGCTCGTCACCAGCGACAAGTCGAACTCGGTCAAGATCAAGCTCAGCAACAGCCTGCTGGAAATCAACGCCGCCAGCCCGGACTTCGGTGAAGCGCACGAATCGCTCGCCGTCGAATACAACGGTCCGGACCTGCAGGTGGCCTTCAATCCGGGCTTCCTCATGGACCCGCTCAAGGCGCTCTCGAAGGATCAGGTGATCTTCGAGCTCAAGGACGAAGTCAGCCCGGGCGTGTTCAAGACCGACGGCAACTTCCTCTGCGTCATCATGCCGGTGCGCTTCTGAGCGAACGCATCCGGCACGCTCCCACCTTTGCGATCGCGCATTTTTCGGCGCCGAACCTGGACTCTTGGGCAGCGTCGCAACAGGCATTGTCATCGTCGTTCTCGGCGTTGCTTCGCTGATCTCGAGCTACGCCAACCGCCGCCTGGCTTCGCCTCCGCTTGCGATCATCAACCGGTGGCTGCGCTGGATCTCCTTCTCCGGCGCCATCGCCTGGCTCACCGCCTACATCGGTTGGTCCTCGCGGCCCTTCTGGGTGCTCTTTGCCACGGCGTTTCTTCTCTGGCTGCTGCTCGAGACGATCTACAACTGGCTCGCCATCGCCGCGCTCAGCCAGAGCCCGGTCCCGCTCTTTCCGAAGTTCTCCATCAACACCACCGGCGAGGAATGGCCGGCGATCAGCCGGATCATCAACGTGCGCGACTGGCTGCGAAAAAATGGGTACAAGCCTGTGCAGCCTCTGCTCGCCGACATCGGCAATGGCATCCAGCTGCGCGTCTCCGTCTACCAGGACCCCGAGGCGAAACTCCGCGTGCAGGTGCTCTTCATCCCGATCAACGCCGCGGCCGTCACCGTCTGTTTCTCCGTCGCTTCCGAAACGGAGAGCGGCATGCGCTACATCACCGACAATCTCTTCCTTCCCTTCGGCGGCTTCTATCCGGAAAACTGGTCCGTGGAAAGGCGCCCCTGGATCCGCCGCCTCGACAAGCTTGTGCGGCGGCACCTGCGGCGCATCGAAAAGGCCGGAGAGGTCATGGTGCCCTGGGAAAGCGATCCGCTCGAGGATCTCAACGAACAGCAGCGGGACCTCGATCGGCTCAATACCGAACTCGGCTTCCTCTACCCGCCGCACCTCAGAGACGAGAACGGCAAGATGACCTTCGAGGGCCGCTATCGCGTGTGGAAAGAGGTCTGGATGCTCAACTATCTCGGGCGGCCTTACCGGTATTGATAAAACGAATATCCTTGAGGGAGCGCGCCGGTTTCCGCCCGCTGAGAAACCCGGCGATGATGCCACCGCACGCGGCCATCACGGCCCGCCAGCTGCGGCCGGGCGTCTTCACCTGGTTCCAGAGCATGCGGCCGGCGCGCCGGGGCGCATACCGCCAGAAAACCGACTTCGGGACAAAGCGCCGCCACAGCCAAAGCCGGTTGCGAAACAGGTAGTAGACGTAGCGGGGAGCGGTATGTGCAAGGCTCGCGCCGCCCTTGTGCCGCACGACGGAACCGCCCGCGTAGACCACTTCCCACCCGGCATCCCGGGCCGCCAGGCACAGGTCGAGTTCCTCGCTCAGGTGAAAGTAGCGCTCATCGAAACCACCCAGCGATGCGAACACCTCGGCGCGCATCATGAAACCCGCACCGAAAACGGCGTCGCAGGCATGGCGGCCCCGAAACGCCTCATCGAGCGCCTGGTCGACACCGCGGAAATGTTCGCACAGGTTTGAGCGATCCAGGTCCCACCCGGCAATTTGCAGGATCCGCGGTCGCGCATGATGCACCAGCAGGGAGCCGGCGATGGCGCAGCCTTCGCGTTCGAGTTCGCGCTCGCAGGCCTCCCAGAAGCCCGGAGAGACGATCGTGTCGTCGTTGAGGAAATACAGCTTCGGCGCACCGATGCTCAGAGCGTAGCTCGCACCGATGTTGTTGCCGCCGGCATAGCCGCCGTTGGTCCGGGCGCGGATGACCGCGACGGAGGGGAAGCGGCGGGCGATCTGTTCGCCGATGGGCTGTGAGGAGGCGTTGTCGACGATGATCACGGCCACGCCTTCCGGGAGGTGTTTGTAGAGCGAGTCGAGACATTCCGCCAGGTCGTGATATTTTTCATACACGACGATGATGACGGCGCCGCGTCTCGCCGCCCCGGGGGCAGGCCGTATGATCTCTGCCGTCGTCTTCACGATCGAAGAAAGCGCGCGCGGTGCTTCATCGATGCGCCGGCGAGGACGCTCTCCGTGGGAACGCCTGTCGCTCAGCCGCCGATATAGGACATCTCCACCTTGCGATGCTGCGCGGCCGCCTCGGCATTTTCCGCGCGTTCCTCCGAGTATCGATCACGGCGACCGGACCAGAGATCGCGAATGAACGTGTCCAGTTCTGTATCGGATATTCCATCACGGAGTGGCGTTTTCACGTCTGTTCCCGATGAGGCGAACAGACAGGTGAAGATCTTTCCATCGGCCGAGAGCCGCGCCCGGTGGCAGTCCCGGCAGAACGGTTCCGAGATCGAGGAAATGACCCCGATCTCGGTGTCGGTGCCGACGTAGCGGTAGCGCGTGGCAACCTCTCCGCGATAGTTCGGATCGAGCGGTTCGAGCGGATATTCGGTGGAAATCAGGCGAAGAATTTCCCGCGCCGGCACGACGTGTTCGCGCTGCCAGCCGTTGGCATTGCCCACGTCCATATACTCGATGAACCGAAGAGTGATGCCCCGCTCCCGGAAGTGCCGGGCCATCGGGAGCACTTCCGATTCATTGACGCCGCGCTGCACGACCATGTTGATTTTCACACTCAGGCCGGCCGTGCGGGCGGCTTCGATGCCTTCGAGCACCCGGGCGACGGGAAATCCCCGGCCGTTCATTTTCCTGAAAATGGCATCGGAGAGCGCATCGACGCTGACGTTGATGCGTCGCAGGCCGGCGGCAACCAGCGCGGAAGCACGCTCGGCGAGAAACCAGCCGTTTGTTGTCAGCGAGAGGTCGCGAATGCCGGGAATTTTCCGGAATCGCTCGAGCAGCTCGGGGAGATCCTCCCGGATCAGCGGCTCGCCGCCGGTGATGCGCAGTTTGGTGACGCCGGCGCGGGCAAAGGCGGCGGCGACGCGCGCGAATTCCTCGTTGGTCAGAAGTTGGGCGTGGGGAAGAAACGCGAAGTCCGGACCGAACATCTCCCGAGGCATGCAGTAGGGACAGCGAAAGTTGCACCGGTCGGTCACCGAGATGCGCAGATCACGCACCGGGCGGCCGAAATGATCCCTCGGTTCGATGTTTCGATCTCGATGGGGGGGAGGCGTACTGGAATCGCTCAAAGCACCACGAACGAACCGCCGCTGCGCGAAAACGTCAACTCCGGGGCGGACACGGCCCCCCTCCCCGCCCCGCTGCGCGCGGTGGGGAGAGTCCCTCCGCCGGTGTGCGCTCGAGGCGGCGTCACGCAACGCCCCGGCGTGCGAAGTGAGCGAGACGCGAGGGCCGGGAAATGCGGCCTTCGGGAGGGGGGGAGCACGAGACAGGAGACGGATCGGCTCGCCGTGGCCGGTGAGGCGTGTTTGCGTGGCGGCATGATTTCCGTGAACGAAGCGGTTGCCGAGATGCTGGCGCGGGTGGCGGTGCTGCCGACGGAGCGCAAGCGCCTTCGCGAGGTCCCCGGCCGGGTGCTGCGCCAGAGCATTGCCGCCGACCGGGATGGGCCGCCCTTTGATCGGGCCACGCTGGACGGGGTCTGCCTGCGTCATGCGGATTGGGCGGCCGGGCAGCGCGAGTTTCCCGTTGCCGGTCTGCAGGCCGCCGGGGCGGTCCCGGAGCCTGCTCCGCCGGAAGGCGCCTGTCTCGAGATCATGACCGGCGCTCCGGTGCCGGCCCCGTGTGACTGCGTGCTGCCGGTCGAGGATTTTTCGCGTGACGGCGATCGGATCATTGCCCGCCCGGATGCCGAGCTTTCGCCCGGCCAGGGCATTCACCGGCGCGGGAGCGATTTCAAGGCCGGGGACGTCCTCCTCGAGCCGGGCCGGCGGATGACGGGACGCGAGATGGCGGTGGCGGCCTCGGTCGGCTGCGGCGAGTTGGAGGTCAGCGTCGTGCCGAAGATCGCGATCGTCACCACCGGCGACGAGCTGGTCGATGTCGAGGACGAGCCGAAGCCCCACCAGATCCGCCGGTCCAATGATGTGGCCCTGCGCACGTTCCTGCACGGGGCTGGCTTCGGGGACATCGAGCTGAACCATCTGCCGGACAACGAGCAGGCGATCTCGTGGAATTGCGAACGGCTGTTGCAGCAGTTCGATGTGATCCTTCTCACGGGAGGCGCTTCGAAGGGTCGCTTCGATTTTGTCCCGGCGGTGTTGCGCGAACTGGGGGTTCAGCCGGTCTTTCACGGCGTGGCGCAGCGCCCGGGCAAGCCGCTGTTTTTCGGCACCTTCGAGCGGCCGGGTGACTTTCTGCATCCTGAGTATACGCGCGTGGTGGCGGTTTTCGCGCTGCCGGGGAATCCGGTTTCGGGCTTCACCTGTGCGCACCGGTATGTCCTGCCGGCGGTCGAGAAGATGGCGGGCATCACCGTGGCGCCCCCGGCGGAAACAGCCGTGCTCACCGGCACGATCCCGGCGCATCCGGACCTGACTCTTTTCGTCCCGGTCTGTCTCTCGGCCGGAGACGACGGCCGCCTCGCGGCGCAGCCCAATCCATTCAACACTTCGGGTGACTTCGCCTCGGTCGCGCGCACCGACGGATTTGTGGAGATCCCGCCCGGAGCGGCCACCCTGGAGGCCGGGGCGGTCGTGCCGCTTTTCCGGTGGCGCTGATGACATCGCGAAGAGCCCGACCCGACATCATGACACCGTTCCACGACGAAGATGACGAACTCCGTGATTGGGAGATCGAGCCGGAGGAGGAGAAAGGCGACCGGCACCCGGTGCTCTCGGGCACGGCTCCGCTTGCGAGGGTGGTTTTTCTCGCCCTGGTGGGGGCATTCGTGCTGGCGGGGGTGGTTGCGCTCATCAACGGTATCGGCGCCTGGTTGCAGTCATGAGTGACATCCCCTCCCAATCTCCAGGGCTCTCCCACGTCGGCGCCGATGGACGGGCCGTGATGGTCGATGTCGGCGGCAAGGCCGTGTCGCGGCGCACCGCCCGCGCCCGGGCGGAGGTCCGGCTCGTGCCGGCGGCGGCCGCGCTTTTCGACGGCACGGACCTGCAGTCGAAAAAAGGCCCGGTCTTTCACACCGCCACGCTTGCCGGCATCATGGCAGCCAAACGCACGCATGAACTCATCCCGCTGTGTCATCCACTGCCGCTCGATGACTGCCGTGTGGACATCCGGCTCGAGGACGAAGGCCGCGTGATTATCGAAACCCTCGCTTCGGCGGAGGCGCGCACCGGCGTGGAAATGGAAGCGCTCACCGCGGCATCGGTGGCGGCATTGACAGTTTACGACATGGTCAAGGCGGTCGGGCTCGGCACGGTCATCGGGCCGGTCACGGTTGTCGAGAAGACCGGCGGCAAAAGCGACTACCGGAGCGAACAGGCATGAAAAAGACGATCCAGGTGCAGTATTTCGCCATTCTTCGCGAACAGGCGGGCACGGCCGCGGAGACGGTGCAGACCGAGGCGGAGAACCCCGGCGAGCTCTATCAGACGCTCCGCGAAAGGCATGGCTTCACGCTCGAGCCGGCGCAGTTGAAAGTGGCCGTCAATGACGACTTTGCCCCGTGGGACGCGGTGCTGGCCGACAGCGACCGCGTCGTCTTCATCCCGCCGGTTGCCGGCGGCTGAGCCCATCGCGTTCGCTTGATTGACCATGCGCTTTGAAATCTCTTCACAACCGATCGACCCGGCTGAGCTCCGCCGCACGCTCGAAAATATCCGGGCCGGCGCCTGCGTGACCTTCGAGGGCTGGGTGCGTGATTTCAACGAGGGCCGGACGGTCCTGCGCCTGGCCTACGAGGCCTTCGACACGCTCGCGGTCAAGGAAGGCGAACGCATCCTCGAGGAAGCGAAGCGGGATTTTGATATTTTTGACATTTGCTGCGTGCACCGTTCCGGCGTGCTCGAGCTCGGGGACCTCGCGGTCTGGGTAGGGGTTTCCGCCCAGCATCGGGGGGCGGCTTTCGACGCCTGCCGCTACGTGATCGATGAGGTAAAGACCCGGGTTCCGATCTGGAAGAAGGAATTTTACGAAGACGGCGACAGTGGCTGGATCAACGCCGGCGCGGGTTGAAGCTCGGCGGTAAGGCTGAGGCGCCGTGCGCCGATACAGAGGGTGGAATCGATTCCCGCCATGAATCTGTTGCTTACTGTCAGCCACCATTCATTCAGAATACCGGAGAGCGACTGGCTGCGCTTTGGCATCCTGCTGTTGGTCCTTCTGGCCCTGCTGCAGTTGGTTCGCCTCGTGTCACGGACCAATAAATACGTCCTGCTGTTTATCGTCGTCGTGGGCGGCACGGGGTTGATGGCATCGTGGGTGCACAACCGCAACGAGCCGGCTTTCCTCACCCCCGTCGTGGACATCCTTGAACCGTGGTTTCCCAAGCGCGTGAGGACCTACACGGCATCGAGTTCGTTCACGCCCTCGGAGATGCCCGAAGCGATGCGCGCGGCTCGCACCGCGGTCGATGCGGCCGTCTTCGACGCCTGAGCTCCGCCTCCGCTCGCTATCACTTTTCACATTATATGGGCCGCGGCCGATCGATCGGCTGCGGCCTTTTCATTTCTCGATGGTGATGACCGGAAGCAGGTTTTCTTCTCGGCATTTGTACCAACTTTGAATCAATTGGCACTCCGCATCCCAATCATAAGGCCATGCCCAGACAAAAATCAGAAATCGGACTCATCGGCCTCGCGGTCATGGGTCAGAACCTAGCCCTCAATATCGCCGACCACGGCTTCCAGATCTCGGTCTATAATCGAACGACCGATACGATGAAACGCTTCGTGGAGGCCAATCCCGACACTCCCGGCGGGCTCGTCGGCTGCGAAACGCTCGAGGCATTCGTTAAATCACTCAAGCGGCCTCGCAAAATCATTATTCTCGTGAAGGCCGGCGGCCCGACGGACGCTGTCATTGAGAGTCTGGTACCCCTTTTGAAGAAGGGCGATATCATCATCGATGGCGGCAACGCCAAGTGGACGGACACGATCCGGCGCGAGCGCGAGCTTCGCGAGAAGGGGTTGCGCTTCATCGGTTCGGGCGTTTCCGGCGGCGAAGAGGGTGCGCGTTTCGGTCCCTCCCTCATGCCCGGTGGCGATCCGAAAGCCTACGAAGAGCTCAAGCCGGTCTGGGAGGCCATTGCGGCCAAGGTTCACCCGAAGACCGGCCGCCCCCTCAAGGGCGCGAAACCGGGCAAACCGGTCAAGGGCGGCGTCCCCTGCTGTGCCTACATCGGCCCCGACGGAGCCGGGCACTACGTGAAGATGGTGCACAACGGCATCGAGTACGGCGACATGCAGATGATCTGCGAGGCCTACGACCTGATGCAGCGGGTGCTGGGCATGAGCGCGCCGGAGATCGGCAAGATCTTTGCCGAATGGAACAAGGGCGCGCTCGACAGCTTCCTCGTCGAGATCACCGCGGACATCCTGCAGCAGGCGGATCCGGTCACGGGCAAGCCCTTCGTCGATGTCGTGCTCGACACGGCCGGCCAGAAGGGCACGGGCAAGTGGACCAGCGTCAACGCCCTCGACATGGGCGTGCCGGCGCCGACGATCGCCGAAGCGGTGTTCTCCCGCTGCCTCTCGGCTATCAAGGAGGAACGCGTCGCCGCCTCGAAGATCCTCAAGGGGCCGCGCAAGAAATATACCGGCAACAAGCGGGCCTTCATCCGCGCCATCCACGACGCGCTCTACTGCTCGAAGATCTGTTCCTATGCCCAGGGCTTCCAGCTCATGCGCGAGGCCCAGAAGGAATACAACAGGAAGCTCGATTTCGGCACGATCGCCCAGATCTGGCGCGGCGGCTGCATCATCCGCGCCGCCTTCCTGCAGAAGATCACCGAGGCCTTCGCGGCTGATCCCGACCTGGCCAACCTCCTGCTCGACCCCTACTTCAACGAAACCGTCCGCAAGGCGCAGAACAACTGGCGCAAGGTCGTCGCGACCGCCGCCGAGCTCGGTGTGCCGGTGCCGACGTTCAGCTCAGCCCTCGCCGACTACGATGGCTACCGCGCGGCGCGCCTGCCGGCCAACCTGCTGCAGGGGCAGCGCGACTACTTCGGCGCGCACACCTACGAGCGCGTCGACCAGCCACGCGGCAAGTTCTTCCACATCGACTGGCCGAACAGGAAGCG
>RFJS01000471.1 GCA_003694825.1 Verrucomicrobiota bacterium
CGCGTCATCCTCTTCTTTCCCGGCGCGCCCATCCACATCGACGCCGACGGCCGGCCGCAGTGGGACGCCGCGCCCACGGCCCGCCTGTTTCGCCATCTCGTGCGATCCCTCGCCCGCGAAGCGAAGGCCGGCCGTGTGATCTTCGCTGCGGAAACCCATCCGATGGTACGCGCGCTCAGCGCCCTGAGCGGCGTTCAATTCACCTACCTGCCTCATCCGGTTGCCCTGCCCGAAGACACCGCCGAGAGCGCACCGCCCGCAGACGCCGGCGACATTCTTCTCGGTTCCTACGGCAGTGCCCGCCACGAGAAAGGCCCCGACATCCTCTTCGCGGCCGTCGAAAAACACCTCGCCGCCCACCCGGACACGCGCCTGCGCTTCGCCCTCCAGGTCGTCGGGTGTTTCACCGACAGCTGGAAGCGCCTCGCCGGCCACCCGCGCGTGGACATCATCGAGGACTTCTTTCCCCCGGGCGAGTATCCGCGCCAGCTCGCCCGCACCCACGGACTGATCCTGCCGTATCGCACTTCCTCCTACGCTCTGCGGGTCTCTCGCGTCGTCATCGAAGCCATGGTCGGCGGGTTTCCGCTCATCGCCACCGACCACACCACCCTGAGCGACCAGGCGGCGCAGTTCGGCGCCGGCGTGTTCTGCGAAAACGAGAACGTCGAGAGCCTTGCCGCCGCCATCCGGCAACTCGAGGAACACTTTCAATCCCTCCGCACCCGCGCGTGGGACCGCCGCCGGGCCGCCCGCGAGCATTTCTCCGTCGCCACCTTCCGCCAACTGCTGGCGGGCAGCGCAGGCCCCGAGGTGTAGCACGGCCCGAGGCTCATGCTTCGACCAGGGTCGCCTCCGGCAAACAAACCATCATATCCCCAGCGCCCATCGCCCCGGGTTCCGTTCGGTCCTCCCAGCCCGTGGGCTGGTCAATCCGTTCAGAGACGAAACGTTGCCGACAGCCGGAAAGTCCGGGGCTCGGCCGGATGGAAGTGAATATCGGCAATCCCTTGTGCCGGCTCACCGGGAAGACGTGATTCGTAGTAGTACTCGATATCGTTGTCCTCGCGGTCGAACAGATTGAGAACCTCGCCCGCGAATTCCCAGCGGCCTGTTCTGTATCCGATCTTCAGGTTCGTGAGAAACGAGCTTTCGCCCTCGACGGAGCCGTCCTCGACGAGCGTTCGCGGCCCGAAGTAGCGTCCGCGCAGGCTGCCGAACCAGCCCTCGGATTGCCCCACGACGATGCCTCCGGACACGACGGTATCGATCGAGCCGGGTATGTGGTCTTCGTCGCCGGCGTCCTTGAATCTCGCGTTGGTCAGCGCCAGATCGAAATCGACCGCGAGCCATTCGAGCGGTTGCCAGAAGTTGGCAAGCTCCAGGCCGTAGCGTCGCGAGGCGCCACTCGCTTCGGTGTTCCCGGCATCGCCGACGAACAGAAGCTCGGAATCCACCTCAAGATAGAACAGGGCAAGCGTGCTGACGACGCCGCGAACGGCGCCAAACCGCACGCCTCCCTCCAGGCCCCTCGACCGCACGAGCGGATTCACGCGCTCCGCCGGCTCGCCGGTGGCGGGGTCGATCGTTATCGTCGTCCCGCGAGCATCGTTGCTGTGGAAACCGAATCCACCACCCAGATACAGCTCGGTGCCTTCGGCCACCGTGTAAACGAGATTCAGTTTGGGACTGGCGATGAAGTCGTTTTCCGAGCCGGAATTGGCTGCGAGGTCGCTCTCCACATCGAAGAAGTAGAAATCACCCCGGGCGCCGGCAATCATGCGGAAACCATCCGACAGCTCGACGGAGTATTCGCCAAACAGCCCGATGGCGTGTTCATCAACCTCATCGGAACGCACCGTGGAGGTTCGCTTTCGCGCGACCGCCTTGTGCAGGCCCACCTCGTCGATCAAGTCGCTGCGCCACTGCACGCCGGCCGTCACGCGTGATGGCCGATTTGCCGTGTCGAACCGCCAATCGCGATCGAGACGGCCGCCGATCACCCACCTCTTGTCGACCTGCTCGAACTGATCGCCCTGATCGGGATTATCCAGGAAGTAGGTGAAGTTGGAAAACAGATCCATGGTGTAGCGGGTGGCGAATAGGTTGACCCGCGTCTCGGCGTTCATCTGGCGCCATGCGCCCTGAAAGGTGAACCCGTAGCGGCTCGACTCGCCGCCCGCAGTCGGATCAGCCGTGCCCATTCGGGGGATACGTCCATCCTCGACCGCCCGCATCGGAATCTGATCGGAGGAGTTCCACTCGGCATCGTAGGCCAGGCCCGTGAAGGTGATGGAGTGGTTGTCGCTCTCGGTGTGGTGACGGGCAAAAAAGTTGACCCTGCGAAAGTTTTCCGGGTCCACCCACGGGCCATCATAATACGACAACTCACCGCCGATCGACAGCGCTCCCGATCCGTCGCCGGTCGGCACGACCATCCCGGCGACTCCGCGGTAGAAGTTGTCCTCGCCGACCGTGACGGTCACGAAATCACGCGGCAGCCGGGAAAAGAAATGGATATCCGACGCCCCGGCCGCGGAGAAATCGCCCACCTCCGCGAAGAAAGGCCCTTTGTTGAAACCCACTTTTTCCACGAACTCCGGCACCACGAAATTCACGTCGGCATACCCCTGTCCGTGTCCATGTGTCGGCATGTTGACCGGGACGCCCTCGGCGTTCACCGAGAAGTCCGTGCCGTGGTCGAGGTTGAAGCCCCGCAGAAAATATTGGTTGGCCTTGCCGCCGCCGGCATGTTGCGTGACGACGAGGCCGGGGATCACCTCGAGCAGCTCGCCGCGACGCAGAAACGGCCGGGCCGCGAGTTCGGCGGATCCCACCTGCCCCTCCGAGGCCGTGAGCGCGGTGCCCACCAGCGGTTCGGACCTTCCGAAAACATCGAAAGGATCCAGCTCCACGGTATCGCCCGTGGGTTCGTGAGCCGTGGCTGAAGAAGCCACCGCCCAAGTGAAAATTGAATACGCGATAAGTCTTTGGAAATTCATGGAATGCTCTCTCTCGTTTTTCATACAACTGCCGAGGCCGACAGCAGATCGGTAATCGGGTGCCGCGGTTCACAGGCTCGGTGATTTCACGAGACCGCTAACACGACACGTGTGCCCATGATGACGTGGGAAGCCGTTTGCGCCCCCGACTTCACCGATGCCAGCCAACCACCCTGGTTGGACGGGCGTTTACACAATCGCCTTTTTCAGACCCGTGGAACCGGGCACGCTGGCTCGATTGTCACCAGCGCCCATCGCACACCGCTATCCCGGTACACCACGGGATAGTCCGGCGGAGAAACCAGTGCCATCTCCAACACAAGCGCGAGGTCGATCCTCAGGCTGCCTGACGCCTCAACAGCCGGACCCGGCTCGGGCAAAGCGCCATCATCGGCCGCACGAGCGACCGCAGGCACCTCGTCATCCCTGTCGCCAGCCTCGGCAAGTTTCATCCTCAAATCACCGAGCATCGATGCCTGGTGCGAGAGCTCGCCCGATCCCCGGATCCACTCAGCCACCGCAGAAACACCAAACCGGGGTTGATTTGCACAAACCCAGGCCAGTACCAGACAGGCAAAGCTGACAGGAAAACGAGGCATCAGCAGAAAAGCACCATCACACAAACACCGTTTTCACAAAACTCAACCCACTCAGCGACTAGACCGTTGCACGCACCAACCAGATCGCACCGAAGAACGCGACCAGGCCGGAACCGACTGGCACGACATAGCTGCCGATCTTCGGGTGTTGCCGTGCCCAGAATATCAGCGGGAAGACGATCACCGCCACGAGGACCTGCCCGGCCTCGACCCCGAGATTAAAACCCAGCACCGGCTTCACCACCCCCGCCCCCTCCGCCCACGGCACTTCGGAGCGCAACGCAGCCGCAAACCCGAAACCGTGCAGCAAACCGAACACGAAAACCTCGATCACACGGTGCCGCGGTTCCTTCTTCAGGATCAGATTTCCGATCCCAACCACCGCAATCGTCGCGGCAATCAGCGAATCGACCCAGGCATCAAAACCGGGCGCCGTGGGCAGCGCGGCAGACAGGACCAAGGTGGTGGAATGCGCCACGGTAAACGTGACCATGATCACCACCAGGCGCCGCCACCCGGCACACACAAGCAACAAGCCAAGTAGAAACACCAGGTGATCACGGGCCCCGAAAATGTGCTCGAAACCAAGTTCGAAAAACGTGCCGAAGTTGCCCACGGATTGCACGAGAGCCAACCGTGAGAAACCTCGCCCTGTTTGGCGACCCCCGAGTGAGACCGGGAAACCCCGCGCGCTATCGTTAGCGCACGTTTGTGTGGTGACATCCGCTCGGTGGCTTCCCATGGTGGACGCTTTACCCATGAAAAAGAAGGTCGCGAAAAAGAAGCCGGCGAAGAAACAGCAGAAGAGCTGGTTCCCCATGATCAAGGACGTGGTGGCGTATGAAGGCGCCGGCACGGACAATCCCCTGGCGTTCCGCCACTACAACCCCGACGAA
>RFJS01000472.1 GCA_003694825.1 Verrucomicrobiota bacterium
GCTATCTCGGGTATCTGGCCTGGCTGCTGCGATGAGGGGCGCGCGGCGTGCCACGGACGCTACTCCCAGGCACAAAGGCTTTCGATGTGGGCGGCGGAGCCATCGCGCAGCCATCCGTCGAGCTGGGCCTGGTCCTTGAGCTGTTGTCCGCGCATGCGGGATACGGCGAAGAAACGACAGGACAGCTCGGGGAGAACGGTCATGTCGCCCCAGAGCTTTTCGAATTGGGTGACGGGGAAGATGTCCTCCTGGGCGTGGCCTGCTTTCAGCCCACTTCCTTCACTGCTCGGTTCGCGCTGACTGTTGCAGGCGGCGTTCCGCCTCCTCGTAGTCACCGAGGTGTGCGCGCATCAGGCTCTTCCAGAGCTTGCCGTGATTGGGCACGGAGAAATGCAGCAGTTCGTGCACGATGACGTAATCCCACAGGTCACGATCCAGTTCGAGCAGTTCGGCATTGAAATTGAGGTGCCCATTCGTCGAACAGGACGCCCACTTATTGCGCATCGGTCGGATGCCCAACCAGGCGACCCGCACGTCGAGCCGGTCCGCCCAATGGCGGACCCGCGCTTTGAACGCGTCTTTGCCTGTATTGCATTTCCTCATGCAAGCACGGGAGTGACCGACTTCAGCCTGCGCGCGTGCTCACCTTCTGAATCATCCCTGGCCAGCGCGGCCTCAGATTCCCCGGACCTGCTCGATAAGCCGGAATAATTCATCCACCATTTCGGTGACCTTGTCCATGTCATCTGCCTCGCGGAAGATGGCGAAGGTGACTCTCTTTCGGAGTTCCCGCAGCTGGTTGTCACTGCGTCTCCAGTTGGGCATGGCACGAAATGACTCGCGGACTTCCTTGCTGACAAGTTCGGGGTGCGGGATTGCCGCGTCGGTCAGTTTGCACAGCACGAAGTACTCCAGAGCATCGAGTCCTTTTTCGGCCTGTTCCTGTTTGCGGCGTTCGTCCCTCTCCAGTTCAGCAAGCAGTGTCTCCAGTGCCTCGGCCGTGGAGATCTGACGATTCTCAAACTGCTCTTGAATGGCGCGCGAACGTTCTGCGAGGACGATGAGAAAGGGATCGTCGCTTTCGTCATCCGCGATTTTTCTGATGGTTTTGATCAGGTTGATCACTTTAGTCGCGTCCCCGCTGCGCTTGCGCTTGATCGCGTTGATGGTCTCGACGTTCAGCTCAACTTTTTCCTCCAACGGATCCTCCATCGCGGCGCCGATGTGTTTTCGAACCAGCTCGTTCGTCTTCCGCTGGAAGTCGCGGTCGACCAGGACGGTCTTTGTATAGGCTTTTCGGACGATATCGTAGATGGAGCTGAGCGTGCTGTAGGGATCAATATAAGGTCGCAGGAAGGCATCCGGCGAGATGATCTCGTAGAGCATCTCGATCTCCTTGTATTCCTTGAAGAATGCCTTGCGGCGCTCGGGCTCGCGGAAGTGCTCGATGAGATTGTCCACGTCCTTGTCGTTGAAGTTCTGTTCGATGAGGCCCAGATACTCAGGGGCTATCTGCTCCATCTTGTGTTGGAAGAGCACCTTGAGCAGCTTCAGGTCCTTGACGATGGCGTTGACCTCGTCGCTGTCGAAGGCCAGCGCCTTCTCGAGCTTGTCGAAGATACCGACGAAATCCAAAACGAAGCCGTGGGGCTTTACCATCTCCTGCGCCTCGTTCTCGTAGGGGCGGTTAACCCGGGCGATGGCCTGGAGCAGGGTGTGGTCGCGCATCGGTTTGTCGAGATACATCGCGTAGAGCACGGGCGCGTCGAAGCCGGTGAGCAGTTTCTCGGTGACGATCAGGATCTTCGGCTGCTGGTCGAGCTTGCCGAAGCTCTTGCGGATCTGCCGCTCCTTCTTCGGGTCGAGATGGAATTCCTTGAGCAGCGCCGAGTCGTTGTTGTTGCCGGTGTAAACGACCTCGGAATACTCGGGCGGGAGGAACTGATCCAGCGCGTGCTTGTAGTGGGCGCAGGCTTCGCGGTCCACGCCGACGAGGAAGGCCTTGTAGCCGAGCGGCTCGACGTTCTCCCGGTAATGCTTCGCCACGAACTCCGCCACCTTCCGAATGCGTTCCTTGCCCTTGAGGAAGTTCTTCAGGTTCACCGCTCGCTCGAGGATCTTGTTCAGCTCCTCGATGTCGGCCACACCCTCGGCTTCGGCCAGGGAGAGGAACTCCTTGTCCAGCGTCTCGTGCGGCACGAGCATTTCGTTCGGGGCGAGCTGGTAGTAGAGCGGCAGCGTGGTGCCGTCCTCGATGCTGTCGGCGATGGAATACTTGTGCAGGTAACCCTTGTCGTCCTCGCAACCGAAGGTCTTGAAGGTGCCACGGCCGTAGGCGGTCTTGTCCACCGGCGTGCCGGTAAAGCCGATGAAGGTCGCATTGGGCAAACCGGCCATGAGGAAGTTGCCGAGATCGCCGCCGGTGGTGCGGTGGGCTTCGTCGATGAGGACGTAGATGTTTGAGCGCGTGTTCA
>RFJS01000072.1 GCA_003694825.1 Verrucomicrobiota bacterium
GTCGGCCGCCCCGCTGGCTGGTTCCTGTCGTGTGTCCTCGAGAGATAGCGTCGCGCTGGGGTCAGAAACTGAATTCCACCTGAGCCCAGAATTTGGTGACGTCCACGTAGCTGTCGCGGCCGTTGAAGTCGGCGGCCTTGAGCAGGGCGGTCCAATGGGCGTCGAATTTGCGGGCGAGCAGGATGTCCCATTCGGAGCCGTAGCCGGTGCTGCCGCTGTCGGAGCGGAAGTCGTGGTAGACGAGTTTGGCCTTGATGGCACCGGGGAGGGTGGTGCCGACCCAGGCGTAGGCGTCCTTCAATCCGGCGGCGGGGGTGCCGAGGAACTGGTCGGCCCAGCCGTTGAAGGCGTGCAGGGTGGCCAGCGGGGTGGCGAAGCCCTTGCGGCCATCGTCCGAGCCGAGGACTTCGTAGCCGAGGCCGAGGTTGTATTGGGCCTGTGCATAACCGAGTTCGGCGACGTAGTAGCTGGCGGTGTAGTCGGTGGGCTGGTCGGCGTAATCGGTCTGGAGGGCATAGCCGGCGCGCCAGGTCAGCTTGCGGCCGGCTTCGGCGCCGATGGGCTGGCTGCCCTGTGCAGTGATGCCGTAGGTGGCGGAGGCGTTGGCGGCGGCGTTGCTGAAGTCGAGCAGGTAGACGAAGCCGGTGGCGGAGATCGTGGGCGTGATCACGTAGTGGGCGTTGAGCAGGTGGCTGCTGGACTTCCAGCGGCCGGCGGGATGCTCGCGGCCGAGGACACGGTTGATCTGCCAGAGATAGCCGTAGTTGATTTTCAGTGCATCGACCGGGGTGGCGGTGACAGTTAGGGCATCGAAGGTCTGGTTGTTCTGGCGCCAGCCGACGTCGCCGACGAAGCGAGCGTTGTCGAGGACGTAGCGCTGGCGGCCAAGGGTGGCGGAGAGGTATTCGCCGGCATAGTTGAGCCAGACCTGGTTGACCTCGGTCGTCTCGGGATCGGCGACGACGACCTTCCCGGCGCCACCGGGGTTGAGTCCGGCCTGGTTGTAGCCGTCGCTGTCGATCGCTGTGATGTTCTCCGCCTCGAAGCGGGCTTTAAGTCCACTGAAGGCGGCGGTCGAGTAGCCGAGCCGGGTGCGGATCGTGGGCGCGTGGGCATCGTCGAGACCGTCCTGCGCGGCGTATTCGTAGCGCAGGCGGGCGTTGAGCGATACCGAGCCGGTGGTGAGCGCCTCGGTGATGGAGTCGGCGGCGAGCCCGGTGGATCTCGGCGCGGCGAGAGCAAGGGCGAGCAACGCTGCCCTGCGGATGGCGGGTGTGTATGGTTTCATGGCCTGGTCTGTGTGTGGTTGTTGACGGCAGGTTGGTGGAATGGTCGAGGCAGGGTAACCAGGCTCGGGACACGAAACAGGAACAGGAGGGAGAATGGTTGGCGTATCGTTCAGGCGGGCACGGCAGTGGGGCGACTGGTGGCGGTGGTCGCGGTTGGCGGCGGTTGTTTTTTGGCGTGCTCGCATTCGTCGAGAGAGCGCAGGAGGCGTTCGCGGTAGGCGTAGAAGTTGGCGTCGGCCATGACGCGCTCGCGGTCGCGGGGACGGGGAAAGTCGATATCGAGGATCTCGCCGACGCGGGCCCCGGGGCCGTTGGTCATCATGACAACGCGATCGGACATGAAGACGGCTTCGTCGACATCGTGCGTGATGAGCAGGGTGGTGATCTTTTGTGTATCCAGGATGTCGAGAATGACATTCTGCAGCTCCATGCGGGTGAGCGAGTCGAGGCGGCCGAAGGGCTCGTCGAGAAGCAGGACCTTGGGCTTGAGGGCGATGGCGCGGGCGATGCCGACGCGCTGCTGCATGCCGCCGGACATTTCCCGCGGGTATTTGTCGGCGGACTCGGTGAGGCCGACGAGGGCGAGGGCGTGCTCGACGATCTGGCGCTGCTCGGTGCGGGAGGCATGCGGGTAGACGCTGCGCACGCCGAGGAGCACGTTTTCGAGGGCGGTCATCCACGGGAGCAGACACGGGGCCTGAAAGACGACGGCGCGGTCCGGCCCGGGGCCGGTGATTTCGCGGCCGTCGACGACGATGCCGCCGTCGGTGATCTCGTTGAGGCCGGCGATCATGGTGAGGACGGTGGACTTGCCGCAGCCGGAGTGGCCGATGATGGAGATGAGCTCGCCCTGGCGCACGAGCAGGTCGAAGCCGTCGACGACGCGGATGGCGTGGCCGAAGGGATTCGGGTAGGCTTTGACGAGGTTGGAGATTTCGAGGAAGCGATCCTGGCGCATGGCGGATGAGTGGGCGGTGGTTGGTGCTGGTGTCAGGCGGCCGGGCGCGAAGGAATGATGCGGCGGCCGGTGGAGAAGTCGGCGGGGGCGATGTCGGGCAGGGGCGGGAGCGCGCGGGCGCGACGGGCCGATTCCCGGCGGAAGGAGAGGAGGAGCTGGGTGGTGTCGTGCTTGAGCTTGCGGAAGGCCGGGAGGTGGTTGAGGGCGGTGCGGTCGCGGGGACGGGGGATGTCGACGGGGATGGACTCGGCGAGGGTGGCTTCCGGGCCGACGGTGAGGGGCACGATCCGATCGGCGAGGAGGACGGCCTCATCGACGTCGTTGGTGATCATGACGACGGTGCGTTTGTCCTGCTCCCAGATGCGGAGGATTTCGTCCTGCAGGTTGGCGCGGGTGAGGGCGTCGAGGGCGCTGAGCGGTTCGTCGAGCAGGAGGACGCGCGGCTGCATGGCGAGGGTGCGGGCGAGGGAGACGCGCTGGCGCATGCCACCGGAGAGGGCGCGGGGCTTGCGGTCGGCGGCGTGGGAGAGGCCGACCATCTCGACATAGCGGGCGACGTGGGCGCGGCGCTCGGCGCGGCTCATCTGCGGGAACACGCGGCTGACGGCGAGCTCGATGTTGCCGGTGACGCTGAGCCAGGGCAGCAGCGAGTAGTTCTGGAAGACGATGCCGAGTTCCGGTCCCGGGCCGGTGATCGGTCTGCCGTCCATGAGAACGTCGCCCGAATCCGGTCTCTGGAGACCGGCGAGGATATTCATGAGCGTGGATTTGCCGCTGCCGGAAAAGCCGATGACGGCGACGAATTCGTTTTCCTCGACCGAGAGGTTGATGTCGCGAAGCACCTCGGTGCGGTTGTCGGGCGGTCCGAAGCCGAGGGAGACGTGGTTGAGCTGCAGGAAGGACATGGGTCTGAGCGAAGGGATCA
>RFJS01000473.1 GCA_003694825.1 Verrucomicrobiota bacterium
CGAACCACTGCACTGAACACCCTGCCCCTCGGAGTCCCTACTCCCCTCAAGGCTGACGACCTGCGTGTCCCCGTGGTGAACCCGCCAAAACCTTCGAACCAACCGCTCGAGGCAACTCCGTCACCGCGCCCCGAGATTCGGAAAAGTCACTTTCAACCTGACACTCTCCGCGGAGTGCCTCAGCTTTAGCGTTCGCCTGCCGAGGTCGCCGCGATTTCCAGAAGCGTGAGGCCGAGCCATTTCACTGGGACCGGCGGTGGTCGCTGGAGTGTCAGGAACATCAGGAGCATCCGTGGGTCGGCCGTACCCTGCGTTTTCTTTGCGTCGTCCGTTTGCGGCTGCCGTGGCGTTCGCGGATGCGGGCGAATTCTTCGCGGGCCGTGGGGGTTTTGCGGACAGCAGCGAAGCGGCGGCGGGCCTCTGCCAGAGCGTCCCGGTGGTCGACGATCGGTGCAGGGTAGTCGCGGCCAACCCGGCAACCGGCGCGGTCCTGCATGGAGAGGGGCATGAGGTGAGGCTCGGCGAGCCAGGCGTCTGGTACGCCAGCCAGTTCGGGAACCCAGCGGCGGATGAATACGCCGTGCGGATCCTGGTCGATCACTTGTTTGGCCGGGGAATACATGCGCATCGCGTTGATTCCGGTCGTGCCGGCTTGCATCTGGAACTGGCTGAAATGAATGCCCGGCTCGAAATCGAGGAAGTGTCGGGCGAGGAAGACGGCGGGTTCGCGCCAGTGGAGCCACAAATGATAGGCGGCGAAGCTGACGAGCATCGCACGCATGCGGAAGTTGAGCCAGCCCGTGGCCTGGACGGCGCGCATACAGGCATCCACCATTGGATAACCGGTCATGCCGGCCTTCCAGCGCTCCAACCGCTCGCGCCCGGCCGCGCTTGCGGTGAAATCCTCGCGCAAACCGTCGAACACCCGGCAGAAGTTTTCGAATTCGATGCGCGGTTCGTCTTCGAGTTTTTGCATGAAGTGGCAGTGCCAGCGCAGCCGGGCCTCGAAGCTGGCGATCGAGCCGAACCAACGCCGGTCGACGTCGCCGCCGGTCTCGCGCTGGTCGACCAGCTCCGCGCGCCGCTTTCGGGTGGCGTGGAAGACGCTGCGCAGGCTGATGCAGCCGTAGGCGAGGTAGGTGCTGAGGCGGGAGCAGCTCTCCGGGGCGGTCACCGGGCTGGACATGGCGGTGCGGTAGTCGACGCCTCGATGCTGGAGAAAGCTCTCGAGCGTGTGGACGGCTGCTTTCATGCCGCCGCGCTGGACGTCGCTTTTGGTCGAGCGCGGAAGGCCGGCTGCTTCGGGACTGAGCCGTCCGGCGCTCTCGACCGGAATCTTCGGCGCCTGCAGGCGCGATGGCGCGGGCAGGGGCGGTTGGTTCATGAGCCGCTGCCACCGCGCCGACCAACCATCGCGGTTCTTCAAGCGGCGGATCACGCCGTCCTGGCGGAATTCCCGCCAGGGCAATCCGCGGCGGCGGGCCCAGGCGGCCACGCGCAGGTCCCGGCGGTAGGTGATGGCATTCCCCGTCTCAGCGTGCGACCAGAGGGCAGCGATGGGCAGGCTCTCGGCGAGCGCGTCGAGCACCGCGACGGCCTCGCCGTGGCGGGTGATCAACCTTCCACCGAGATCCCGGATGGCCGCCTCGAGTTCGGCGAGGCATTCGTTGATGAAAACGAGGTGGGCGCTGTCGAATTCGGGCGAGTGCAGGATCTCCGGTTCGTAGATGTAAAGACCGAGGACCGGGCCCGCGGCCGTGGCTTCGAGAAGCGGGCGGTGGTCCGCGACGCGGAGGTCGCGCTTGAACCAGACGAGTTGAATCGGTTCCGGGCTCATTGTCGGTCAGCGGTCAGCGGTGGCGGGCGGCTCGGTGCGGCGCGGGCGCCGGGCGCGGCAGCGGCGACTGCGGTAGCGCACCTCGTCCCACGCGCGCGCCCATTTTTTGCGCCAGCGGAAGGGGCGGCCGCAGGTCGGGCATTTCTTGCTCGGAAGGTTGGCTTTGCGAGGGCGTTTCATGCCGGGATGGCTCCGAGCCCCTCGCGGCGGAGACGTTCGCGCAAAGGCATCCAGAAAGAGAAGAATCCCCGTTTCGCGAGAGGCAGGAAGGCTTGATCCCACTGGCGGCGGATGCATTCGATCCGGATGCCTTCGGCTTCCGCGTCGGTTTCGAGCTGGGCGAGGGCATCCGCCAGAGGACCGACGTCGGGCTGGAGCGTGACGAGCGTAACGATGCCGCGTTCGCGGCAGATCGGAAACACCTGCCCCGCGGAGTTGCAGCGGCGCACGGCGGCGCGGAAGTGCGCGGCGGCGCGCTCTGCGGCATCGGCGCGCGCCCGCTCCAACCACGCCGCTCGCGGGCCGGAGCCATGCACGGGCGGGCCAAGCTGGATGATGAGGGCGGGCCGGAGGTCCCGTGCCCCGGAGGTTTCCGGGGACATGTCCTCGTCGTGAAGGAGCAGAGCGCAGCGTTCATGACAACCGGCCGAGCAGGGGCGACCCGGAGCGGTGCGCAGGGAGGGCGGGAGGGAGGGTTCGGGCGGAGCGGCCGGGGCACCCGGTGGGGCCGGATCGGCGGGATCCAGGCCGATCCCGCCGGCGCGCGCGATAAGTTCGGGAGCGCAGAATTTACGAAGGTTGGCCTCGCGGGCGAGGTAGGTCTTGCCGGGCGTCTGCAGTCCCGCCACCCAGCGCCAGCTCAGGGTATTGCTGGCCGGGTCGGCATCGAGCAGGTGCTGGTAGAAATGCTCGGCGCCGAGCTGCCAGGGCAGGCGGAGGTGATGCACCCACCAGCCGGCCCACCACATGCGCGCGTGATTGTGCAGGTAGCCGGTCTCGATCAGCTCGCGGGCAAAAAGATTCATGATCGGCGATCCAGCGCGCCCGGACTTTGCCACGGCAGCGGTCGCCGCGACGGAGGGATCGAGCTTGTCCTTCAGCGCGGCGGTATCCCGGCGCCAATCGCGCCAAACGCCGGGCCGTGCGGCGAGCCAGCTCTTCCAGTAGGTTCGCCAGAGCACTTCCTGGACGAACTTCTCGACCCGCGCGAACGGATGCCTCCGTAGCATCGCCTCGATCACCTCGCGCTCCGTGATGAGGCGATGGCGGATGGCCGCCGAGAGCCGGCTTACATTCGGGTGGCCCGGCAGCACGTGGTTGCGCTGCGCAGCGTAGTTGGGAGCCCGCTCCACAAACTCGCACAGGCGCGCGAGCGCCGCGCTGCGGCTCGCCGGAAAACGTTCGAGCCACGGGATGCGGCTCTCGGCCCCTGCACCTGGATCGGGCGGCATCGTTCGTACTCGAGGCAATCAGAAGCGGCCGGTGACGGAGATGGCGGCAAGCGGTGCGAAATCGAAATCCGACCGGGCGAGGCCGTCTCCGGCTGCGTCTTCCAACTCGAGCGAGCCGCCCACGGTCCCGCCGAGGTAGAGATCGAGGTTGAACGATGGGCCGAGGCTTCGGCTCGCGCGAACAAACAGCGGGACGCCGTTGTATTCACCGATCCCTCCCGGGTTGGCGCCATCGCCGGCGAGGCGAAAGCGATAGCTGCGCCACGCGCCGCCGACGCCGAGGTCCCAACCGCCTGCCGAGAAGGCGACTTCCAAACCCGCCGGACCGGCTGGTCCGGGACGGAATGGATTCTGCAGGACCCAGCCGCTGGCAAATTCCCAGCGCACGGCGATGAACGGGAACAAACGCGTCTCCTCGAGGCCGGAAAACAGCCCGAGACCGAAACCGAGGTCGAGGCCGGGCGCGAATGACCGCGTCGCCACGCCCACACCACCATAGACAAGGCTGTCGCTCAGAGATGCCGACGTCTCTCCGGAGGCCGTGATGGTCGGCATGAGGCGCAGTTGCCAAGCGCGCCCCAACGGCCCGCTGTAGGAGAGCGCCAGCGCGAGGCTGTCGACCTCCTGCCACGGCGGCTGCAACCCCAGAGCCGTCCCATCGAACTCGAAATCATCCCGGTGCCAGGCGACCGAAGCCCCCAGAAAGCGATTACCCGGGAGCGCGACGTCAGCGCCGGCGCGGATACCGTAGCGCTGCAGTTGAAAACTCCCTCCCGTATCAAGATCGCTGCCGCCTTGAAAAACGCTGTCCACGGTCAACGTGCCCGCGACCGTGCCGGCGGGCACGGCGGCACCCGGCTGGCTCCGGGCCATCGGCGCGATCGCGAGAAGCCCGAGAATCAACAATCGCGAGCGACAGCGTCGTTTGAACGAAAATACACAAGCGAACGGATGATCGATCATGACGCCGTCACGGTGTGCGAACGGCTCGTCGGCGCAAGTCCGGGGCCGGGATGTTTTGGTTGACCCGCGCGCGGCGTTGCCTGAATCCGTTTCCCCTTTCCCCCGCAAACATGGCCTTCGAACTCAAACGCGTCCTCAAAGCCCTCCTGTTCGTTTCGCCGGGGTCGATCTCGGTGAAGGACATCCAGACGGTGTTCACGCGCTTTCACGAGGAGAACAACGGGGGCG
>RFJS01000073.1 GCA_003694825.1 Verrucomicrobiota bacterium
CTGAAGGTCTTGCGCAATTCGCGCTCGAGCGCCGGGTCGCTCGTCTTCCAGACACGATGTCCCGGGCGCAGGCGCGAGAAGTCGATGCGCCCACGCTGAAAGAAGTAACGGTCGCCCCGAATCTCGTAAATGCGTCCGCCCTGCTCGTGGTCGGGGTTGCCGCCGGTATCGAACACGACGCCGTCTCCCGGCTTCAGATCGTCCTCCGCGGCAAAGGCCACGTAGTCCGGCCCCACTTCGCGGATCACACCGGCGAACGGTCCGCGCTTGGTGGGGAAACGCGCGTGCACCAGCGACTGGTGATCGACACCGTGCAGCCAGCCGCTGAAGAGACCGCGCGAGAACATCATCTCGAGCCGGTAGCGGTCCTGCCGCGACACGGTATAGGCAACGCCGTCGGCCAGCGCCCGGTCGATGGCGCGCCGATAGACTTGCGTGACCGCCGCGACGTATTCCGGCGCCTTCAGCCGGCCCTCGATCTTGAAGCTGCAGACCCCCGCCTCGATCAGCGCCGGGATGTCGTCGATCGCGGCTAGATCCTGAGGGGAGAGCAGGTAGCGCCGATCCCCGAGGTCGCGCTTTTCCCCATCGACGATCAGCTCCCACGGCAGCCGGCACGCCTGGGCGCACTCTCCCCGGTTGGCGCTGCGCTGGCCGAGGCTCTCGCTGGTGAGGCACTGGCCGGAATAGGCCACGCAGAGGGCCCCGTGCACGAAGGTCTCGATCGGCAGCATTTCGGGATCGTCTTCCCGAAACTTCCGCAGCTCGCGCAATGAAAGCTCCCGCGCCAACACCACCCGCGTAACGCCAAGCGTCCGCGCGAAGTGCACGCCTTCGGGCGAGGTGATGGTCATCTGCGTCGAGGCATGAATCTCCAGCCCCGGAGCAACGGCGGCGGCGAGCCGGGCGATCCCGAGATCCTGCACGAGCACGGCATCCACCCCGGCCGCTTCGGCAAGCCGCAGAAAACGCTCCGCCTCAGCGAGCTCGTCGGTGAACACGAGGATATTCAGGGTGAGATAACCGCGCACGCCGTGGTCGTGGAGAAACCGCATCAGCGCCGGTAGATCCGCCTCGGTGAAATTGTCCGCCCGCATCCGAGCGTTGAATGCCGGCAGGCCGAAATAGACGGCATCCGC
Organism: Verrucomicrobiota bacterium; assembly: GCA_003694825.1. Classification (GTDB taxonomy): domain Bacteria; phylum Verrucomicrobiota; class Verrucomicrobiia; order Opitutales; family Opitutaceae; genus J108. The sequence goes on from RFJS01000073.1 coordinate 1,140, forward strand.
ACCGTTGGCCACCGCGGCGCGGGCGCAGTCCCAGTTGCCCGCGGGGGCCAGCAGCTCCGGCCGGATCTGTCGGGCACCGCTCATCGCCCGCCTCCCTTCGATGCATCCGTGCCGCGCTGCCGCCACTCCCGCAACACGCGGCCGGTGGCCGAATCCTCGCAGGCCGCGAGCGAGTCCGGCGTGCCCGCATGCACGATACGCCCGCCGTGCCGGCCGCCGCCGGGACCGAGATCGATGACCCAGTCCGCCAGGTCGATGACATCGAGGTTGTGTTCGATGACCACGATGGTATTGCCGGCGTCGCGCAGTTTGAAGAGCAGGTCGACGAGGTTTTGCACATCCACCCAGTGCAGGCCGGTGGTCGGCTCATCGAGCACGTAGAGCACGCCCCCCTGCTGGCGGCGGCTCAGCTCGAGAGAGAGTTTGAGCCGCTGCGCCTCGCCGCCGCTGAGCGTGTTGGCCGGCTGTCCGAGGCGCAGGTAGCCGAGGCCGACGGCGGCGAGCGTATCCAGCTTTTCCATGATCCTGGGATGATGGCGGAAGAGCGCCCTCGCCTCGTTGACGGTCATGTCGAGCACGTCGGCGATGTTGCGCCCGGCATAGCGCACCTCCAGGGTCTCGCGGTTGTAGCGGCGGCCGTGGCAGCTCGGGCACTCCGTGTAAGCATCGCTCATAAAGAGCATGTCGAGCTTGATGACACCGTCGCCCTGGCAACGCTCACAACGTCCACCACGGGCATTGAAGCTGAAGCGCGCCGGTTTGTATCCACGGATCCGAGCCAGCGGACACTTTGAAAAGAGATCGCGCAATTGATCAAACAGCTTGGTGTAGGTGGCCGGGTTCGACCGCGGGGAACGGCCGATGGGGTCCTGATCGACGCGCACCACTTTCGTGAACTGCTCGAGGCCTTCGATCCCCTGGTGCGCGCCGGGGATCGCCATGGCGCCATTGAGCCGCCTCGCCGCCGCGGTCGCGAGGATATCGTTGACCAGGGTGCTCTTGCCCGACCCCGAAACGCCGGTGACACAGGTGAACAGCCCCACCGGGAAGGCGGCATCGATGCCCTGAAGATTGTGCTCGCGCGCCCCCCGCACCGTAAGCCACTCCCGGCCCGGCGCTCGGCGGTCGGCGTTGCGCTCCACCCGCGCCGCCCGAGAAAGATACATGCCCGTGCGCGAACGTCGGCGTCCGTCCCGGCACAGCTCCGCGGGGGTGCCCTGAAAGAGAAGCTGCCCCCCCGCTTCCCCCGCGCCGGGGCCGAGCTCGATGATCTGGTCGGCGGCCAGCATGGTGTCTTCGTCGTGCTCGACGACGATCACCGTGTTGCCGCGGTCACGCAGTTCGATGAGGGTGCGCAGCAGGTTCTTGTTGTCGGCCGCGTGCAGACCGATGCTCGGCTCGTCGAGCACGTAGATGACGCCGACCAGGCCCATCCCGAGCTGCGTGGCGAGCCGCACCCGCTGAGCCTCCCCGCCACTGAGGGTGGCGTATTCCCGATCCAGCGTCAGGTAGCCGAGGCCCACCTCGTTGAGGAAGTGCAGGCGCTGACGAATGCCTTCGACCACTTCGCCCCGGGGGCTTTCCCCCCCCGCGCCTCCCGGCAGCCCGCGGACAAACTCGAGCGCGCTCTCGATGTCCATCGAGAAAAACTCCGGCACGGAAACACCGCGCACCCGCACCGCCGCCGAGCGGGGGCTGAGTCGCTGGCCGTGGCAGGTCGGGCATTCCCCGGATGCCTGAAAGGCGGTGAGACGCGCGCGATAGCCGTCACTGCGCGAGGCGCGACGGTTTTCCTCCAGCAGGGCGATGACGCCGGGAAACGGAGCCAACTCGGTCTTTCCCTTGCGCAGGCGGAAGCTGAACTGCCGCTCTCCGGTGCCATGCAGGATGGCGTGCCGGGTTTCTTCGGGCAGCTCCCGCCAGGGCACGGATGGATCGAAAGGCAACTGCTCGGCAAGCTGCCGCAGCATCGCGTTGTGACGGATGATGAGCGCCTTCCCGCCGATGCGCAGCGGCTTGATCGCCCCCTCGCGCACGCTCTTGTCCGGATCGGGCACGAGCAGTTCTTCGACGAAGCGCATCTTGCGACCGATCCCTCCACAATCGGGACACGCGCCGACCGTGGTATTGAAGGAGAAGTGCCGCGGCGTCAGCGCATCGTAGACCTCTCCGCAGACCTCGCAGGCGAGGTTGCGGCTCAAGGAAAGCTCCTCCCAGTCTTCGCTTCCCGGCGGCTGCACCAGCGCCGCCGCCCGGTCCCGGCCCTCGCGAAAAGCCAGTTCCAGCGAATCGGCGATGCGGCTGCGCTGGTCGTCCGCCACCCCGACGCGATCGACAACCAGCTCGACGGTGACCGGCGTCGTTCCCGTGGGAATGAGTTTGGTGTCGTCGATGGACTTGATCTCACCATCGACGCGCAAGCGCTGAAACCCGCGCAGCCGCAGGCTGTCGATCTCCCCGCGCAACACCGCCGGCCGCGCCGTCATGAATGGGGCGAGCAGGATCAGGCGCGTGCGCGGGGGATAGGCCATGAGTTTTTCGACGCTGCTCTCGAGCGTCTGCTGCACGATGCGGCCGCCGTCCTTCGGGCAATAGGAAACGCCATCGAGCACCCACAACAGCCGCGCATAGTCGGCGATCTCGGTCACGGTGGCGATGGTGCTGCGGGGAGAGCCGCCCGCGGTGCGCTGTTCGATGGCCAGCACCGGCGAGAGCCCGTGGATGAAATCGACCTCGGGACGTTTGAGCTGCTCGAGCATCTGCCGAGCCTGCGTGGAGAGGCTCTCCATGTATTTCCGGTAGCCTTCCGCGTAGATCGTGTCGAAAGCGAGCGACGACTTCCCGGATCCGCTGACTCCGGTGATGACCGTCAGGCGCCCCCGCGGAATGCGCACCTCGATATCGCGCAGGTTATGCTCCCGCGCGCCCTTGACATGGATGCATCCGGTATCCGCAACACTCATGGTTTTCGTGCAGGGCCCTTCCCGGCCGGGATTCGGGCCAAACGGCAAAGCAAACGCCTCCGATCCGCGCGCGCAACCGGGAATGACGCACAGGCAGCCGAACCGCGCCGCCCGTCCCCGGGGCCGAACACGCCCTCCCCGGCCACCGCCACCGCTCTCCGCCTCCGATCCCGGCGAAACGAACCGCCGGCCTGTCCTCCCGGCCCGAAATTCACCGTCCTCGCCACGACCGCCGAGAAGCTTCATTCTTGCCCGCCATCAGTCTTCGTGAATCCTCCCCGCCCTGAACGAGAGCGGCTCCGGCCGCCATCCATCGACCCATACTGAGAACCTCCATCCACCCCGGGGCCTCCGCCACGCGGTGGCCCAGTCAAGTTCCCATGATGAAGTCACCACTTCGTTCGGCCCGGTTTTCACGTGTCCGGGCAGCAGCTCTGTTGTCTTGCGTCGGCGCCGTCCTCCTCCCCCTGCGATCGGCCGCCTTTCAATTCGAAATCGGCGACGTCGAGGCCAGCCTCGACACCACCCTCACCGGCGGCGTGAGCTACCGGCTCAACGATCCCGACCGCCGTTTCTATGGCACGGCCAACGGTGGCCTGCAAAACTCCGTCAACGCCGACGACGGCAATCTCAACTACGAGCGCGGCATCAACTCGCTCATCGTCAAAGGCACGAGCGACCTCGAACTAAACTTCGACCGGTTCCGCGCCTTCGTCCGCGGCTATTACTTCTACGACTTCGAAAACGAACAGGGCGACCGGGCCCGCACCCCGCTCCCGGATGACGCCCTCGAGCGGGTCGGCTCCGACATCCGGTTGCTGGATGCCTTCATCATGGGGCAATTCGACGTGGCCGGCGCGCCGCTCGACATCCGCATCGGCAACCAGGTGCTCAGCTGGGGCGAAAGCACCTTCATCCAGAACGGCATCAACGTCATCAACCCCATCGACGTCTCCAGCATCCGCGTCCCCGGAGCCGAGCTGCGCGAAGCCCTCCAGCCGGTTCCCATGATCTCCGCTTCCTACGGAGTCACCGACGAGATCACCCTCGAAGCCTTCTATCAGCTGCGCTGGAGCGAGACGATCATCGACCCGCCCGGCACGTATTTCTCCACCAACGATTTCGTGGGTCGCAGCGGCTCGAAGGTCTATCTGGGCTTCGGCTCGATCCCGGATACCGCGCCCTTCGGCTTCGTGCCGCGCGGGCCCGAGGGCTTTGCGTCCGATTCCGGCCAGTTCGGCCTCGCCGCGCGCGTCTTCGCACCGGGGCTCAACTCCACCGAGTTCGGCTTCTACTTCATCAACTATCACAGCCGCCTCCCCACGATCAGCGCCATCACGCCGACCGAGCCGATCAACACCGACCTCACCGGCCCGCTCACACAGGTCTTCACCCAGGCCGGTCTCCCGCCCGCCCAGGCAGCGGCAGCGGCGAGCCAGCTCTTCGGCATCCTCGGCAAATACACCGTCGGCGGCCCCGGCGCCCTCACCCCCGAAGAGCTCGCCATCCTCCAGGCTCCGCAGAACCAGATGGCCATCGACGGAGCCAAAAAGATCGCCTTCCTCACCGCCGCCGGCACCGGCCGCTACCTCATCGAATACCCCGAGGACATCCAGCTCTACGGCGTCAGTTTCAACACCGAGGTCGGCAACACCGGCGTCTCCCTTCAGGGTGAGCTCTCGCTGAAAGTCGACGTGCCCCTGCAGATCGACGATGTCGAGCTGCTCTTCGCCGCCCTCTCCGCCATCAACCCTGCCTTCGGTCCGAACAACCAGATCGGCGACTTCCTCGGCCAGCTCGGGCAGCGCATCGAGGGTTACCAGCGCGAAAACGTATGGCAGGCCCAGTTCACCGGCACGAAAGTCTTCGGCCCGATGCTCGGTGCCGACCAGCTGCTCGTGCTCGGCGAAGTCGGCTTCAACTACGTCCCCGGGCTTCCGGGCAAGGACGAGCTGCGCTTCGACGGCCCCGGCACCTTCACCAGCGGCAGCCAGGAAGCGATGGACAACACCGGCAACGGCCAGTTTCCCGCCACCCCATGGGACGCGTTCGCCGACGATTTCTCCTGGGGCTACCAGCTCGTCACCCGTCTCGACTACAGCAACGTGCTCTTCGGCATGAACATGTCCCCGCTCATCGCTTTCGCCCACGACGTCTCGGGCAACACCCCGCGCCCCCTGGGCAACTTCCGCGAGGGCCGCAAGACCCTCACCGTCGCCCTGCAGATGACCTACCTCAACGACTGGCAGTTTGAAGTCCGCTACACCGACTACTTCGGCGCCGGTGACTACAACCTCCTCGCCGACCGCGACTTCCTCTCCGCCACGGTCAAATACTCGTTCTGAACCCGCAACCCTCTCTCTCGATCATGCTTCTGCGCAACACCCTCACCCTGATCGCCTGCGGCGCCCTCTGCGGCACCGCCATCGCCCGCCTTTCCCCGGAGGAAATCGACCGCCTCGGCAAGGACCTCACGCCCCTCGGCGCGGAAAAGGCCGGCAATGCCGACGGCACAATCCCCGCATGGGAAGGCGGCATCACGTCGCCTCCGCCCGGATACAAGCCGGGGATGCATCACCCCGATCCGTTCGCCGACGATCCGGTGCTCTTCACCATCGACCAGTCCAATGTCGACCAATACGCCGACAAGCTCACCGTCGGCCACCGCGCCCTCATCGCCGCCTACCCCACCTACAAAATGCCGGTCTATCCCACGCGGCGCAGTGCCTCCGTCCCGGAACGCATCTACGAGGCCACCCGCAAAGTCGCGGCCACCGCTCACCTCGTCAACGACGGCAACAACGTGGCCGGCGCGGTCAATGGCATCCCCTTCCCCATCCCGAAAAACGGCCAGGAAGTGATCTGGAACCACCTCCTGCGCTACCGCGGCGTCTCCGTGGGCCGTTGGATCGCCCAGGCCGCGCCCACCCGCAACGGATCCTACTCGCTCGTGACCTTTGCCGACGAGTTTCTCATGAACTACCACCGGCCGGACATGACCGAGGAGAAGCTCGGCAACATCCTCACCTACTTCCGGCAGGAAGTGCTTTCGCCGGCCCGTCTCGCCGGATCCATCCTCCTCGTCCACGAGACCCTCGACCAGGTCGCCGAACCGCGCAAGGCGTGGGTCTACAACGTCGGCCAGCGCCGGGTCCGCCGCGCCCCCAATGTCGCCTATGACAACCCCGGCACCGCCTCCGACGGCATGCGCACCAGCGACCAGTTCGACATGTTCAACGGCGCGATCGACCGCTACACCTGGGAACTCGTCGGCAAGCGCGAGATGTATGTCCCCTACAACAGCTACAAGCTCCACAGCGACAAACTCAAATACAAGGACATCCTCACCCCGCTGCACATCAACCAGGACTACACCCGCTACGAACTGCACCGCGTCTGGATCGTCGAGGCCCGGCTCCGCGAAGGCACCAGCCACATCTACCCGCGCCGCACCTTCTACATCGACGAGGACAGCTGGCAGATCCTCTGCGTCGATCAATACGACGCCCGCGGCGAGATCTGGCGCGTGTCCGAGGGCCACTGCATCAACTACTACGACGAGCCCACGTTCTGGACGACGCTGGAGACACACGTCGACCTCATGGCCGGCCGCTACCTCGCCATCGGCCTGGACAATGAGTCGAAGATGTATGACTTCGACCTCGGGCGGTCCCCCGAAGACTACACGCCCTCGGCCCTGCGCCGCCAGGGACTGCGCTGAACGCGCCTCCCCATCCACGTGCTCCCCCTGCTCCACACCTTTCGCGCCGCGGCCGCCGCCGCGCTGATCCTGCTCGGCGCCGCGGCCGGAGCGCGTGCCGAAACCATCGATACATCATCACGCCCGGCCATCCCCCTCGCGCAGCCGCTGCTGCTCGACGTCGCGCTCGCCGGCACACGGCTCGTCGCTGTCGGCGACTATGGCGTCGTATTGCTCTCCGATGACGACGGCCGCTCCTGGCGAAGCGCGACGACACCGGTGGCCTCCATGCTCACCACCGTCGCCTTCGCCGACGCCCGGCAAGGCTGGGCCGCCGGCCATGGCGGCACCCTGCTCGGCACGCGGGATGGCGGCGAGACCTGGAACCGCCTCGATTCCCCCGCCACCGAAGACGACTCCTTCCTCGATCTGTTCGTGGCCGGCGACGGGCACGTCCTCGCCGTCGGCGCTTACGGGCTCTTCTGTGAGACGCGCGACGGCGGCGCGTCCTGGGAAATCCGGCACGTCCTCGAGGAAGACATGCACATCAACCGGCTCACCCGGGCCCGGGACGGGGCGATTCTCCTCGCCGGCGAGGGCGGCCTGCTCGCCATCTCGCGCGACGACGGCGCAAGCTTCACCCCGGTCGACTCGCCCTACGAGGGCTCGTTCTACGGTTTTCATCAACTCCGCGACGGCACCTGGCTCATCCACGGCCTTCGCGGCCACGTCTTCCTCAGCCACGACAATGGTGCGAGCTGGGAACAGTCGCCGATCGACCACGAGGTGCTCATCACCTCCGCCGTCGAATACTCCGAGGATCGTCTCGTCCTTGGCGGCATGGGCGGCTGGCTCTTTGTCAGTGACAACCGGGGACGCAGTTTCTCCGCCCGCCAGGCCGCACACCTCGCGGCCGTCGCCGAAGTGACGCGCACGCCGGGCGGCCGGCTGCTGCTCGTCGGCGACGGGGGCATCGAGATCGTTCCCGTCCCCTGAACATCCGCCGCCGCGTATGGAACGCCTCAAACAACGCCTCGCCGACGCCGTCTTCGGCCATCGCAAGACGGTCCTGGCCATTTTCATCGTGCTGACGGCCTGGATGGGCTGGTCGGCCTGGAATCTGCGCGTCGACGCCGGCTTCACCAAGCAGCTCCCGCTCGAGCACGAATACATCAAAACCTTCCTGAAATATCAGGACCAGTTTGGCGGGGCGAATCGCATCGTCATCGCGCTGGTGGCCCGCGAAGGGGATATCTTCACCCCCGAGTTTTTCGACATCCTCCAGCGCCTCACCGACGAGGTCTTTTTTGTCCCGGGCGTGGACCGGGCCTCGGTGACCTCGCTGTTTACGCCCAACGTGCGCTTCGTCGAAGTCGTCGAGGATGGGTTCGCGGGGGGCAATGTCATCCCCGCCGGCTTTGAACCGACCCCCGAGGCGCTGGAGACGGTGCGCGAGAACATCATCAAATCCGGCAAGCTCGGCCTGCTCGTGGCTGAGGACTTTTCCGGCGCGATCGTGACCGCCCAGCTCCTGGAGGTCGACCCGAGCACCGGCAAGCGCCTCAACTACATCGAAGTCGCCCGGCACCTCGAACGCGAAATCCGCGAAAAGTTTCAGGACGACGCCGCCAGCGTGCACGTGGGCATCCACATCATCGGTTTCGCCAAGGTCATCGGCGACGTCAGCGAAGGCGCGGCCGGTGTGATTCTGTTTTTCGGCATCTCGGTCGTGCTCACCGCCCTGCTGGTGCGCGCCTTCGCGCAGTCGTGGCGATTCACGGTGTTGCCCGTGTCGTGCTCGATCGTCGCCGTGGTCTGGCAGCTCGGCCTGCTCAATCTGCTCGGCTTCGGCATCGATCCGATGTCGATCCTCATCCCTTTTCTCATCTTCGCCATCGGCGTCAGCCACGGCGTGCAGATGATCCGGGCCTTTCGCGCAGAGGCGTTTCTCGGCCACGACCGCGTGACCGCGGCCCGCAACAGCTTTCTCCAGCTGCTCGTGCCCGGCGGGCTCGCCCTCGCCACGGATACGATCGGCTTCATCACGCTGCTGTGGATCGATGTCGGCATCATCAGCGAGCTGGCCATCACCGCCAGCCTCGGTGTCGCCGTCATCATCGCGACCAATCTCTTTCTCCTCCCGGTCCTGATGTCCTGGGTGAAACTGGATGCCGGATACCTCGACCGCCTCCAGCGGCGCGCCCGCACGCTCTGGCCGTGGTGGGAGCGGCTCGACCGGCTCACCGAACCGGGCCCGTCGCTGGTGGTCATCGCCATCGCCGCCGGGCTGTTCGTCTTCGGCTTCTGGAAGGGACGTGATGTCCAGATCGGCGATACGGACGCCGGCGTGCCCGAGCTGAGGCAGGACTCGCGCTACAACCAGGACACGGCCGTCATCACCTCGAAGTTCTCCATCGGTGTCGATGTTCTCACGGTCATCGTCGAGACGGTTCCCGACGGGTGCATCGACCATGAGGTGATGAGCACGATCGACCGCTTCGGCTGGCACATGCGCAATGTCGAAGGCGTTCAGTCGGTGCTCAGCCTCGCCTCCGTCGCCAAGGTGATCAACGCCGGCTGGAATGAAGGCAGCCCGAAGTGGCGCATGCTGCCGCGGCACCCCCAGGCGCTCGCCCTCGCCGTGCAGCCGGTGGAAACGTCGACCGGCCTGCTCAATGCCGACGGGAGCGTGCTGCCCGTCTACATCTATCTCGCCGATCACAAGGCGGAGACGATCGACCGCGTCATCGCAGCCGTCGAAGCCTTCCGGGCCAAACACGACAGCGACCGCCACCGCTTCCGCCTCGCCACCGGCAATGTCGGCGTCATGGCGGCGACCAACCAGGTCGTTCGCGCCGCCCAGTTCCCCATGCTGCTGTGGGTCTTCGCCAGCATCATCGCGCTCTGCCTGCTGACCTTCCGCTCGTGGCGGGCCACAGTGTGCATCGTCACGCCGCTCGCGCTTGTATCCGTGTTGTCCTACGCCGTCATGGCAATGCTCGGCATCGGGCTGAAAGTCTACACGCTGCCGGTCGCCGCCCTCGGCGTGGGCATCGGCGTCGATTACGGCATCTACCTGTTCTCGCGCCTCCAGGAATACCTCGACAAGGGAGAATACTTCGAGGAAGCGCTCCTGCGCGCGCTCGCGGTCTCCGGCACCGCCATCGTCTTCACCGGCATCACGCTCGCGGTCAGCGTGAGCATGTGGCTGTTTTCGGACCTGCGCTTCCAGGCCGACATGGGCATCCTCCTGGCGTTCATGTTTCTCGTGAACATGCTCGGCGCGATCCTCCTGCTGCCCGCCATCGCCCGCTGGCTCTTTCCCCACCACCGCCGCGGCAACGGCGACCGCTGAAGCTCCGCGCCGGGATCGGCCCGGCACGCATCGCGCCAAACCGGCGGCCCGGCCCGCCGCAAGGTTCTCTCGACGCGCTCCCGGCCGCCGCGCCCCCCGCCGCGCACCGCTCACCCGAAAGAGGGGTTTTCCCGTCCCGTCCCCCTCCGTGGTTGAATCGTCGCTCGCGGGCGCCACGATGGCTTTCGGAACTGAATCCGCGCCCCTGTCCCTGCCCCCTGGAGAGCCCCGATGATGAACCGCCGCGATTTTCTCGCCCAGGTCCTCACGACAACCGCCGCGCTCGGCACCGCCACAAAGACAACGGCGCGCACGCCCGTCGACGCCTCCGCCTCGCGCCCCTTCCGCCTCCGTTTCGCCCCGCACGAAGGACAGTTCCGGCACCACGCCGGCGAGGATATCCTCGACCAGATCCGCTTCGCCCGCGACGCCGGGTTCACCGCCTGGGAGGACAATCGCCTCCGCCGCCGCGATGCCGCCGTCCAGAACGCCATCGGCCGTCTTCTCGAAAAACTCGGCATGACCATGGGCGTATTCGTCGCCTTCGCCGACTTCAGTGCCCCGGTATTCGCCGGCAACCGTCTCTCCGCCGGAGATCGCCACCGCGATCCACAAGCCGTGCGCGAACGCCTGCGTGCCGAGATGACCGCTTCCGTCGAGCTGGCCAAACGGGTCGGCGCCCGCTGGGCGACCGTCGTCCCCGGCGCCGCCGACCTCTCCCTGCTCCCCGAACATCAGACCGCCAACGTCGCCGACAACCTCCGCTTTTGCGCAGAGATCGTCGAACGCGCCGGCCCGGTCCTCGTGCTCGAACCACTCAACTACATAAACCACCCCGGTTGCTTCCTCCAGCGTGCCGCCCAGGCCCACCAGATCTGCCGGATGGTCGACAGCCCTTCCGTAAAGATCCTCTTCGACATCTATCATCAGCAGATCTCCGAGGGGAACCTCATCAACAACCTGTCCGACGCGTGGGACGAGATCGCCTACATCCAGGTCGGCGACGTCCCCGGCCGCAAGGAGCCGACGACAGGAGAAATCAACTACGCCAACATCTTCCGCTGGCTCCATGGCCGCGGCTATCGCGGCATCATCGGCATGGAGCACGGCCTCAGCCGCCCGGGACGCGAAGGCGAACTCGCGCTGATCGAAGCCTACCGCGCCGTGGACGTGGACGCCTGAACCTCTTCACCCATCGTCGAGACAACCCCATGAAAACATCACCCCACACGATCAGCCGCCGCCGCTTCATCACCGCAACCGCCCTCGCCGGAGCCGCCGTCTCGCTCCAGCCACGCCGCTCCTTCGCCGCCGCAACCGGCGCTCCCCAGAAGATCCGCCTCGGTCTCATCGGCTGTGGCGGCCGCGGCTGCGGCGCCGCCGGCGACGCCCTCCTCGCCGATCCAGCCACCGAACTGGTGGCCATCGCCGACCTCTTCCAGGACCGTCTCGACAGTTTCGAGGAAAACCTCCCCGACCGGCTCCAGCGCCGCCTGCGCGAAAATGGCGCCTCCGCGTCGGCCGCGGACATTGGAGAGATGATCCGCAAACGCGTCCACATCCCCCGGGATCGCCGTTTTGTGGGATGGGACGCCTACCAGCACCTTTGCTCCGTCGACGAGGTGGATGTCGTCCTCATGGCAGCGCCACCGGTGTTCCGGCCTCTGCACCTCGAGGCCGCCCTCGCCGCGGGCAAACATGTCTTCATGGAAAAGCCCGTGTGCGTGGACCCCGTCGGCGCCCGCAAGATGCTCGAACTCGCCGATCTCGCCGACGCCAGGAAACTCTGCGTCGTCGCCGGCACCCAGCGCCGCCACCAGGCCAGCTACATCGAGGGAATCAACCGCCTGCGCGACGGCCAGATCGGCGAAATCGTCGGAGCGCAATGCTACTGGATGATGGGCGGTTACGTCGGCGCCAACCTCAAGGCCACCGAGATCGACGTCGGCGAGATCATTTACCAGATCCGCAACTGGCCTCTTTTCGTGTGGACCAGCGGCGACCACATCGTCGAACAGCACGTGCACAACATCGACATCGTGCTCTGGGCGCTCGGCCGCCTGCCCGTCGGCTGCATGGCCGAAGGCGGACGCGGCGTGGACCTGCCCATGCCGGCCTACGGCAACCGCTTCAGTCACTTCGCCGCCGAGTTCGACTTCGGTGACAACCTCGTCGCCGCCAGCTATTGTCGCCAGGAACGCGGCACGATCTGGCGTGTCGGCGAGCGCATCGTGGGAACGAAAGGGGCTCTGATATTCGAGGGCCGAAAGGCTGCCATCGCCGGAGAAAACCCCTGGCAATTCGAGGGCGACGAACTCAGCCCCTACGTCCAGGAGCACAAGGACCTGATCGCGGCCATCCGCTCCGGCGAGCACATCAACGAGACGCGCACGGTCACGGAAAGTTGCGTCGCGGCCATGCTGGGACGCGAGTCCGCCTATACCGGACGCACGATAAAATACGACTGGCTCCTGCACCGCTCGGCAAAGGACCTCACGCCGGACACCTGGGCCGCCGGTCCACACGCCATCGATCCGCTGCCGATCCCGGGCAAGACGCCACTGGTTTAACAGCGCTTCCGCATAGCCGCGAAGTCTGCCGCGGGCGGCGATTCCAGCCGCCGGGCAAGGCGCCCGGACCTCTCTGCCCCTCGCTCCTGCCGGGCATGGCCGTCCCGCCGGCCTGTCACTCCTGCCCGCGGATCGCCTCGAGCAGCGCGATGGTTTCCTCCATCTCCGCGCGACTCTCGAAGCCGATGGTGAAACAGTCCACGCAATCCAGCCCGAGGGCGAACCGCAGGCAGGCCTCTCGCCGCTCGTCAGCCAGCGCACCACCGCCGAAAAGCTTCATGCCCATGACGGTCTTGCCGTTGGCCTTCATCCGGTCGAGCAACGGCACAATCTCGTTCGGCGCGGCATCCATCTGCTGCCCGTCGGGATTGATCCGGGCGAGATCGAGATCCACCCAGGGATCATTCACCGCCGCCTTCAGCGCCGCGAGGCTGTGGCAGGAGACGCCCTTGACGCGCACAATGCCGGCCGCCTGCGCCTCCGCGATCACCGCCTTGACCGGCTCCATCTCCGCCGGCCAACGCCCCGAAGTCATGCAATGCAGCAGGAGAATATCGATATAGTCGGTATCGAGTTCGCGGCGAAAACGGTCGAGCTCCTCGCGCATGCCGGCCGCCGTCGTCGCGCAGGTCTTGGTCAGGACGACCACCTTCGAGCGGTCCACCCGCTTGAGGGCCTTCGCGACATGCGGATGCGAACCATACTGGTCGGCCGAGTCCCAGCAATTGATGCCGTGCTCCTCGAAGGCGGCCACCAGAAGATCCGCCAGGCCGTCGACGCCCAGCTTTTTCGTCTGATTGGACGATCCGAGCCATCCTCCGGTTCCCGTCCCCACCGCCATGCGGCTGACCGACAAGGGGTGCTCGGCCGGGCCGATCCGGATGCGATCCGACGCGCGAAACGGCCCGTCCCGGGAAAGCCGCGCTTCGACCCGCTCCCAGATGTCGGCCGTGGCACCGTGAGGAAAGAGATTGCGCAACTTCGTCCCCAGCGCTGCGCCCAGCCGGCCGAGGTCCTGTTTTACGCCTGAAATTTTCATGATCGTGGGAGGGAACGTATGGGGCGGAACACCGGTCCGCGGAACCGCAATGGCCACACAGCATTTGACGAACAACTCCAGGATGCGAGATTTTCCGGGAAATCACGCATGATCACCGCCGAGGAAATCCAAAGAAAAGTCACCCGTGCCCTGCTCGTGGGCGTCCAGCTGCCCACCATGAAGCCCCACGAGGGCGAGGCCCTGCTCGGCGAACTCAAAGAACTCGTCGAAAACCTCGACATCAAGGTCGTCGAAACCGTCCTCGTGCGCCTGCGCGAGCCCGTGCCCCACTTCCTGCTGGGCAAGGGCAAGACCGCCGAGATCATCGAGCGGGCCAGGGCCGTCGGCGCCGACTGCATCGTCATCGACGAAGACCTCACCCCCGCGCAACAGCGCAACTGGGAACAGGCCTCGAAAATCTGCGTGATCGATCGGCGGGAAGTGATTCTCGATATTTTCGCCGACCGCGCTCAGACGCGTGAGGCAATCCTCCAGGTCGGCCTCGCCCGCATGGAGTATTCGCTGCCTCGCCTGCGCCGCGCCTGGACTCACCTCAGCCGCCAGCGCGGCGGCAATACCGGCGCCCGTGGCCAGGGCGAGACCCAGCTCGAAGCCGACCGCCGGATCGTCACCGACCGCATCGCGCGCTTCCGCCGCGAGCTGCGTGAAGTGCAGCAACATCGCGCCATCCAGCGGCAAAAGCGCATGCGCATCCCCATCCCCACCGCGGCGATCGTCGGCTACACCAACGCCGGCAAGTCCACTCTGCTCAACTGCCTCACGCGCGCGGGTGTCCTCTCCGAAGACAAGCTCTTCGCCACGCTCGACCCCACCACGCGCCAGCTCACCCTGCCCGATGGCCAGACCGTGCTGTTGAGCGACACCGTCGGTTTCATTCGCCGGCTTCCGCACACGCTTGTCGACGCGTTCAAGGCCACGCTCGAAGAGGTCGTCGTGGCCGATTTCCTGATACACGTCATCGACATCACCAACCCCGATCTCGAAGAACACGCGAAGACGACGCTGCGTGTGCTCGAAGAGATCGGCGCCAGCGGCAAACGCACGATCACGGTTTTCAACAAGATCGATCTGCGCGGGGATCCGGATCGCCTCCACGCCGTCCACCTGCACCATCCCGACGCAGTCTACCTCAGCGCCCATACCGGCGAGGGAATCGACGAGCTCCTCCACCGCATCTCGGAGATCATGCACGAGATGACCCGCCCCGTGGAGCTGCTCATCCCCCACTCCCGCCACGATGTGCTCGGGCGGCTTCACGCCGCCGGTGGCGTCCATCGCCAGGAAATGCGCGACGACGGCGTCTTCGTCGTCGGCCGCTTCCCGCCCGGCCTCACCGGCTTGATTCGCCCCTTCGTCGTCGCGGCCGATACCGCCGGCGCCAGGAGCTGAACGCCCCGCCTCTCTATCAGGCGAACGCCAGGACAGCCGCCCAGGCGAGACCAAAGGTCATCAGGACCTTCGCCGTTCCCGCGAGGAGTCCGTTCATCGTCGGGCCGTCCGGCCGTCCCGCCAACCGGCGCACCAGCCCGATAGCGGGCGCGAGAAAGACCACCGGCACCGCGATCCAGGCGTCCCGCCAGAGCACCGCCATCGCCACCGGCACCGCCGCGGCCACGGCCAGCGACACCGCATACTGGACAACGCCAAAGCCGTAGCCCAGCCGCACAACGAGCGTGCGCTTGTTCGCCCGTGCGTCCGTCTCGCGGTCGCGACAGTTGTTGACCACGAGCAGATTGGTGGCGAGCAGCCCCACGGGGACCGCCGCCATGACCACCTCCGGAACAAGCCTGCCGGCCATGACGTAGAAAGTGCCTCCCACGGCCACCAGCCCGAAGAAGACGAAGACAAAAATGTCTCCGAGCCCATGATACGCAAGCGGCCACGGCCCGGCCGTATAAGCCCAGCCAAACAGCAGGCTGGCGATGCCGATCGGCAGCAACACCCATCCCCCCCACCAGATCAGGCTCAGCCCCACGAGAAACGCCGCCGCGAAGGTGATGACCACGCCGCGCTTCATGGCCGCCGGAGTGATCAGGCCCGCAGCCACCGCCCGGCGCGGCCCCCGGCGGTCCGGTCCATCGGCGCCCGCAACGAAGTCGCCATAGTCGTTGGCATAGTTGGTGCCGATCTGCACGAGCAGCGCGAAAACGAGACACAGCCCGGCCGGCAGCCATGCGAAGTTTCCCACGCGCCAGGCCAGCGCCGAGCCCACGAGCACCGGGACGACCGCAGCCGGCAACGTCTTCGGCCGTGCCGCCTCGATCCACGGGCCCAGCCCGCACCTGCCGCGGCTGGAGGCCGGGGCGAACTCGAATGAACCGGAAGGCTGCTGCTCGTGCGTCATTGCCCCACGAGGCAAGCGCGAGCCGATCCTCCGGGCAAGCCCGCACGAATCGCAGCCGAACAGCCGTCCCTGCGAGCGCGAACAACCACGCCCATCCGAGGCCGCGCGGTCGGCGCTTAGAACACCATCCCCGCGGCGATGGTGTTGTTGGTGAACTCGTCGACGAGGATGATGCTGCCGGTGTTTCGGTTCTTCTTGTAAGCGTCGACAAAAAGCGGAGCGGTGGTGCGAAGCTGCACCCGCGCGATATCGTTCATCCCGATTTCGAGGTCCGCCTCGTTTTTGTGCAGGGTGTTGATGTCGAGCTTGTAGCGAATCTCCTTGACCAGGCACTTCGCCTCGCGGGTGGTGTGGCGAATGATGTATCGGCCGCGCTGACGCAGTTTCTGCTGCGCCGAGAACCATACGAGCATGACCTCGAGATCCTGCGTGACCTGCGGCATGTTGTTCGGCTTGGCCAGCATGTCGCCCCGGCTGATGTCGATCTCATCCTCCAGCGTGATGGTGACCGACATCGGGCTGAAAGCCTCCTTCACCGAACCATCGAATGTATGGATATCCCGGATGCGCGAGGTGAAGCCGCTGGGAAGCGCGATGATTTCGTCCCCGGGCTTGAAGACGCCGCCGGCCACCCGCCCGGCGAACCCGCGGAAATCGTGATACTCGTCCGTCTGCGGACGGACCACCCACTGAACGGGAAAACGCGGATCGACATGATTGGCGTCACTGCCGATATAGACCGTCTCCAGCGTATGCAGCAGCGGCGCGTCGGGATACCAGGGCATGTTCGCGGACTTTTCCACGACGTTGTCCCCCTTGAGCGCGCTGATCGGAATGAACTTCAGGTCGGCGACGTCGAGGCGTGAGGCGAACTGCTTGAAGTCCTCAACGATCTCATTGAAGCGCTCCTCGCTGTAGTCGACGAGGTCCATTTTATTCACGCACAGCACCAGATGCTGGATACGCAACAGTGAAGCGATGAAAGCGTGGCGGCGGGTCTGTTCGACAACGCCCTTGCGGGCATCGATGAGGATGATGGCCAGGTTCGCAGTGGAGGCGCCGGTCACCATGTTGCGCGTGTATTGGACGTGGCCGGGGGTGTCGGCGATGATGAATTTGCGCCGCGGCGTGGCAAAGTAGCGGTAGGCGACGTCGATGGTGATGCCCTGCTCGCGCTCGGCGCGCAAACCGTCGGTCACGAGAGCGAGATCGACCTGACCGTTGCCCCGCTGCACGGAGACGCGCTCGACGGCCTCGAGCTGGTCCTCGAAGATCGCTTTCGAATCGTAGAGCAGGCGCCCGATCAGCGTGCTCTTGCCGTCATCCACACTGCCGGCGGTGGTAAATCGCAAAAGATCCATGGTAAAAAGTGCTGTTGTTCCGAAGCTTTGATGTATCCGGTTTTTCCGCTCAGAAGTAGCCCGCCTTTTTGCGGTCTTCCATCGCTGTTTCGCTGCGCTTGTCGTCAGCGCGGGTGCCGCGCTCGGTCTTTCGGGCCGCCGCCACTTCGCGGATGATCGCGTCGAGATCGGCCGCCTCGGACTCGACCGC
>RFJS01000074.1 GCA_003694825.1 Verrucomicrobiota bacterium
CCGTTCGAAGGATTCGACCCCTTCGGCGATTTCAACCTGCTCTTCGGCGCGTCCTTGCTCGGTCTGCGCATTCGCGACATTCCCGTGCGGTATCGAGACCGAACCTACGGCGACACCAATATCTCACGGTTCTCTCACGGACTGATGCTCTTTCGCATGGTCTGGTTCGGCCTCTGGAAGCTGCGGTGGGTGTGAGGGAGCACGGTCTTTGTTCGAGTGTGAATCGAGTGTCTTTGGTCGAGGGGCCTGAAGCGGTTTCTGTGTGATGAAGCTTTCCACAGAGCCAATCATCGTTGTGGGAATGCATCGATCCGGGACTTCCCTGGTAACTCGGTTACTGGAAGCAGGAGGTGTATTCACCGGTTGGTTGCGTGATGAGAATGACGAGGCGCTTTTTTTCTTGAAGAGGAACGAAGCGATTCTTCAGGCCTGTGGAGGGTCCTGGGAGAATCCTGGTGCAATCGACGGTCTGCTCGCGTCCGAGTCCGCGAAGGCGCGTATAGTGGAACGACTTGAAGCGGATATTCGTTCGACATCCTTTTGGTCATTTATCGGATTTCGTTCTCGAGCAGAAATCGGCCAGTGGGCGTGGAAGGATCCGCGGAATTCTCTCTTGCTGGAGCTTTGGCTCGAGATTTTCCCGCGGGCACGGGTTATTCATGTAGTGCGTAACGGAGTCGATGTGGCGCGGAGCCTGGCGGTGCGGGCCAATAGAGATATTTTATCTGCAGAAAAGGGACAGGGGCGCTCGCGGAGCAGATATTGGCGTGAGTTGCGTCCTGAGCGACTGGTTGAATGGTATCAGTATCTGTGGACGCGATTTGGGCCGAACGGCCGGCTCCGGTGTATGGGTGTGCCAAGAACGCTCCTCCCAACTGCGGGATTCGAACTGTGGGAAGATTACCTCCGAAGGATCGAGAGCGGGATGTCCTGCGTCCAACATAGTCTGACGATCCGTTATGAAGATTTGTTATCCGATCCGGAAGAATCGATAAAGGCGCTGGAGGCGTTTGCCGGTGTTCGATTCGAGACGGGAGTGCTGGAGGCATGTTGTCAGTCTCTGCGGCCACAACGCGCATTTGCTTTCAAGGCGGATCATTGCCCTGACTCCCTGCTGGAGATGGCGCGGAGGAGCGTGTGGATGCATCGCTTTTACCCGGAACTTGAAATATCGAGATCTTCGCAGACTAGCTGAAAAAGATCCCGTTTGTCATGAAAGTCAGGTGGACAGATCCGGATCTTCAGTTGAGCGGGAGCGGTTCGGCTGTTTGCGGTGATCGCAAAAAAGCTGTTCAGGGTTTCTTTTGGTTGGCCGGCGAGAAAGGTGTCCGGTTTCTCTCCGGAGTGGTCGTCGGTTTTCTGGTGGCGCGACACCTCGGGCCGGTTGATTTCGGGCGTTTTGGTTCGGCTGTTGCTACAGTTGGGCTTATTCAGTTTCTCGTCGATCTTTCGCTTGATCCGGTTTTGCGGAGGGAGATGGTGTTGGCACCGGAGCGATTTGGATCGGTCGTTGTGACGGGAATGGCGGTTCGCGCGGTTGCTGCGGGTTTGGCAGTTGCCTTACTCGTCGGCCTGGCGTTCTCGAAGTTTACGGATCCGAAGGATCGGTTGCTGGTTTTAGTATTGTTTGGCGTCTTGCTGCAGCCGGTGCCTATGGTTGCGGGAGCATGGTTTCTTTCGAGACTGGAGGCACGTCCTGTCTCCGGTGTTCAAATGACTGTATTGGCGGCGAGCATTGTCATGCGAGTCTTCTTGATCGCCGTCGATGCCCCTGTCGAGGCGTTCGGGGCGGTGTTGGGTGGTGAGGTGCTCGCTTGCGGAATGATCATTCTGGGACTGGGTGTGAGCCGGGGCATGGTTCTGAAAGGAGCAGATATTGATTGGATTCTGGCCCGGAGAATGTTGAAGCAGGCGCTGCCATTGCTTTTGACGGCGTGTTCGGTTCTGGCGTGTTCTAAAATCGATATGATAATGGTTCGCGGACTCGCCGGTGAAGCCGAGGCTGGTGTTTTTTATGCGGCGACGAGGATTTCGGAAGTGTGGTATCCGCTGGGAACTGTTCTTGCTGTCACGGCGTTGCCGACGCTTGCCGGTGCCCGCGACCCGGGACAACGGATTGCGCGTGTTAGGCTTGTTTTGGAATTCGCTGTAGTGCTTTCCGCCTTGTTTGCCTTGCCGGTTTCCCTGGCGGGTCGATGGATAGGTGAGCTCGCATACGGACCGGGGTATGAAGCGTCTGGTTCGGTCCTCGCGATTCATGTCTGGACAGTTCTCTTTCTTTTTCTTGGAATCGTTCGAAGCCAATGGCTGTTGTGCGAAGGGAATACGCGAGTGCTGGTGCCTATTGCCATAATAAGTGTTGCCGGAGATATACTGCTTAATCTGATGATCATTCCGCGTTTCGGCGCGATTGGAGCAGCGTGGACGACAACGGTGGTGTTTGCGTTTTCCGGCGTGTTTTCGTCACTGCTTTGGAGCGATTCACGAATTTTGGGCCTGTATCAGTTGCGAGCCATGGTATGGCCTCGAAGTGGCCTCCATCAGTTGGTAGATTATATTGTTTGTCGATTGAGGGGAGTGGAGCGATGAATGCGGTTGAGCCGGTCGTCGATATTCTCCTCGCCACCTACAACGGGGCGGACTTTCTGCCGGAACAGTTGGAATCGATCGAGGCACAAACATACCGGAATTGGAGGCTCTTGGTGCGCGACGACGGCTCGACTGACGGCACGCTCGACATCGTGCGGGCGTTCCGTGCCCGGCATGCCGGACGCGTCGAAATCGTTGAAGATGAGGAACAGCGGTTGGGGCCCCGAGGAAATTTCGACCGATTGTTGAGCCGGAGCGGCGCGCCTTATTTCATGTTTTGCGATCAGGACGATGTCTGGCTGCCGAACAAGACAGAGGTTCTCCTGAAGGCTGCCCTTGCAGCTGAGGCAAAGGCCGGCGTCGACTGTCCAGTTCTCGTCCACTCGAACCTTGCGGTGGTCGATCGGGAGCTGCATCCTCTTGCAAAGTCCTTCTGGAGGTATCAGAAGATCGATCCTCGGCGATCGCGCTGGAATCACCTGCTCGTGCAAAATGTGGTGACTGGTTGTGCTTCAATCGGAAACGCTGCGTTGCGTGATGCCATCCAACCGATTCCGACGCAGGCTGTGATGCACGACTGGTGGGCGGCCCTTGTTACGGCGCTTGTGGGGCGGATTGACTGGATCGACGACGTGACCGTTCTCTACCGTCAGCACGGCGGCAATGACACAGGTGCGAAACACTGGGGCGTGCGATTTATCATACGGTCGATACCGGAGCTGTTTCGTCGTGACCGACTGCGGGTTGCTATCAAGGCCTACTCCAGGCAAGCAAGTTTGCTGTGCTCGCGATTTGGTGAACGCCTCGATCCGGCATGTCGTGCGGGGTTGTGTGCCTTCGCAGACCTTCCCGGAAAAGGCATGGCGGAGCGAAGGCTCACGCTTTTTCAATATGGCATATGGAAGACCGGATGGATCCGCAACCTTGCGTTGCTGGTTAGAATATGAGAACGGGAGCGAGACTGAACCTACGGCGGAAGCTCGGGGATGAAGAATCCGTTGAGAATTCGGACAATACGTGTCTGCGTGCGGGTTCGCAGTGTGTGTCACACAGCATGAAGCGTCCATTGGTGCCGCCGATAGCCTCTATTGTTGTCGCCCTTGGGCTGGCCCTTGTTGTCCTCGGGGCAAAGTGGTCGCTGATCGAGCACTATGCGGGTCCGGGACCATTCGGCGATCAATGGAAGGCAGAAGTGGAGGAGCTTTACCTGCCGGCAGTTGTGGGCGAGTTCGATTGGCGCGTTTTGTTCAAGCCTCACAACGAGCATCGAATTGTTCTCACCCGTTTGCTTGATTGCGTATTATTTCGACTCGGAGGCAACCGCCATGACCCGAAGTTGCAGATGGTCGTCGATGCACTGTTGCATGCGGTCTTTTTCGGCGTGGTTGCGGTTTGGCTGACTCGATCCGGATCACAGCAAGCGATTCTCCCGACAGTCGTTCTCCTGGTCGTGCTGGGCGTGGCTCCGGTTTCCTATGAGAATACACTATGGGGTTTTCAGAGTCAGGTTTACTTTGTTCTGCTCTTCTGGCTGGGCGCGCTGTGGGGGATGAATGAGCATGACTTTCCGTCGTGGCGGTGGTTCGCGGGACTGGTTTGCGGAGTGTGTGCAGTTCTTTCCTTTGGGCCGGGTAGTCTGGTGGGCGGGGCGATGTTGGTTGGTGCAATTGTTGAATGGAAACGACGATGTCCCATCTCATCTGTCACTGGAGCGAATGTTGCTGCCGGACTGGTTCTATTGACGATGGGCGTCATGCTTCGCGTCCACGTCGAGAAGCACGATCTCCTCCACGCACCGGATTTCTGGACATTTCTTCAAAGCGGAATCCGGTTGGCCGGTTGGCCGGTCGAATTCATAGGGCCCGTGGGGATTGTCCTGTGGATTCCTTCCTTTGTGTTGCTCTTGCAATTGCTGGGAGGCAGATGCCCATGGACGCGACAAGTGAAAATTGCTGTTTCGTTTGTAGCGTTAGCGGCAGCTGTAATCGGTGCGACGAGCCTGATGCGGGGGCAGGTTGTGGTCAGCGACGGGATTGCACCGCGCTATTGTGATATTCTCGCGTTCGGAGTGATCGGAAACTTCGTCGCGCTGGATGCCGTGCTCAGGAACGGTAAGGTCGCCGGACGGAGATCTATTGTCTTCTTGTTTTGTTGGCTGTTTCTCGCCGTTGTGGGGCTTGGAGCGCACGGCCTCCATAATTTCCGGACGGTGTTGCCGTTCTGGCGGGCCTCTCTTGAAGAGCAGGCGACGCGCATTCGAGCGTTTGTCGAGGAGCCTGATCGCTTTTCGATCCTCGAGGGTAGAGGATTGTGGGAAATCGGTTACCCGGATCCAGAGAGACTTGCTCGAATCCTGTCGTGCGAGTCTGTCGAGACGGTGCTTCCAATTGAAGTGATCGGAACTGAGAATGGGTCGGAGCTTTCCACCGCGGGTATTCTTGCCCGCGGGGCGATGACACGCGGCACGCCGGTTACCATGCTTGGCGGTGTGCTTCTTGTTGTCGGTTTGTCGGCGAACCGAAGGTTTTGGCGGAACCGGCGGAACGTGGCGGACCGAATAGAATGAAGCCTCTGCTTTCCATCATCGTCGTCGCCTACAAGTCGCGGGCGGAGATTGGGGCGTGCCTGCGATCGATACCCCGAGAACTGGCGGGACGGGGCGTCGA
>RFJS01000474.1 GCA_003694825.1 Verrucomicrobiota bacterium
GAAACGCGCTTGCGCTCGAGCGCCTTGAGCAACCCCTGGGCGTGCTGCCAGGCGAGGAGGCGGTTGAGGTTGGCCCGTGGACGAAGCATCAGCTCGTTGTATTTCTCCATGCGCCAGGAGAAGATCTCGACGACGACTCCCGGGGTCTCACGGATGATCTTGTCGAGGCGCAGGATCTGGGCATCGGCGACGCGCTTGGAGTCCTTGACCCCCGCCTTGATCCAGCTCTCGATCGCCGGCCGGTCGGCGATGACGCAGGCCGTGATGACCGGGCCGAAAAAGTCGCCCTTGCCGCTCTCGTCGAGGCCGGCATGCGGTTCGAACCATTCGGGGTGCAGGACATCGTCGTAGCCGAGCCGCGCCTCCCCGAGCACTTCGGGCTCGAGAAAGTTGATGACGAAATCCTCCGTGCCCTTGCCCGCGACGACGAGTTTGCCGCTGTTGTAGCCGGTGACGTTGACGCTGCTGCCCTTGAAGGCGAAGCGCGCGTAGGCGACATCGTAGGGCGCCCAGCCGCGGCGTTCGCACCAGTCGCGCACCTGCACCATCTGCGCGTCGTCGAGCTTCACCGTGTAGGTGGTGAGTTTCCGGGGCTCGTCGGTCGCGGCTGGCTTTTTGCGCATCTCTTCGAGTTGATCTGAATTCGTGATAAATCCCACGAAATTCCGCTCGCCGCGCCTGCGAACGGCCGGGTTTTTTTCATTTTCGCGCTACCGTGACTCCTGAAAGCAAACAACTGGCGGCAAACCGACAGGCCTTCCAACGCCGGCTCGGGGAGTGGTTTGCCCGGTCGCAGCGGAAGCTCCCGTGGCGGACGGAGCGCTCGGTGTATCGCACCGTCGTTTCGGAGCTGATGCTTCAGCAGACTCAGGTGGCGACGGTGCTGCCCTACTTCGAGCGGTGGATGAGTCGCCTGCCGGACTTCGAGGCGCTGGCCGCGGCGTCCGAAGAAACCGTGCTCAAACTCTGGGAAGGTCTCGGCTACTACCGGCGCGCCCGCTTTCTGCACCGTCTCGCGCGCGAAATCATCCGGCTGCCCGCGCTGCCCCGCACCGCCGCCGAGTGGCGCGCGCTGCCCGGGATCGGAGACTACACCGCCGCGGCCATCGCGAGCATCGCCTGTGGCGAAGCCGTGGCCTGCGTGGACGGCAATGTCGTGCGCATCCTTGCCCGGCTCACGGCAGACGACACGCCCTTCGCGACGAGCGCCGCCGCCGTGAAACGCTTCACTCCGCTGGCCGAAGCTCTCCTCGACGAGTGCGCGCCCGGCCGACACAACGAAGCCATGATGGAGCTCGGGGCGACGCTGTGCACCAAGCGCCGCCCCGCCTGCACGGTGTGTCCTGTCGCCTCGCTCTGCGCGGGACGCGCCTCGCCCGAAATCGAAGCGATCCCGCGCATCGGCCGCGCGAAGACCGAGCAGCGCGAAGTGCGCCGCGCCTGGGTGCGCCGCGACGGGGAGCTGCTGTTGCACCGCATCCCGAAAGGCTCGGTGCGGATGGCGGGGCTGCACGAATTGCCGACACTCGAGCATCTCGGCCGGGATGCCGGCACGCCCGCACCAGACTCGCTGCTCACCACCCGGCGCCGCACCATCACCCGCTACCAGATCACCGAGAAAATCCACCGCCTGCCGCCGCCGAAAGGGCCTCTGGCAGCCGATCTGGTGTGGGTCGCGGTGGATGCCATCGGACAGATCACCCTCTCCGGACCGCATCGGCGCTGGGTCAGGGAGTTGCTGGCCGCCGGCCACTGAAAGCGCGTCCCGGTCGTCGAGGCCTGTCGCCGACCCGGAGCGCACCGCGGGACGGATGTGGCCCGCGGGGCGCCCGGGCCCCGAAGACCGGCATGGCGGCTGTCACGCCTGCGCGAAGATCTTCTCCAGGTATTTCGCGCCGGCGACGACCTCGGTCGGATTC
>RFJS01000475.1 GCA_003694825.1 Verrucomicrobiota bacterium
GCCGCGCCTCGGCGCCTCCTCGCGGCTCGCGATCCCGCCAGCGCCTTCGTCGGGGCACAGGCCCCGCAACCGAGATTGACGCCCCGGCGTTCTGTGGGGTGACGGGCGGGAACGAGCCGGTCGCCGTCGGCGCGGGAGAGAAGGTCGGGTCCGGCACGGCCCTGTCCGGGTTGGAAGGAGTATCAACCATCGGCGGCCGAGGGTTCGCCCGCCCCGACGGGATGGGCCGGGGCGGAGGTGATGCAGCCGGCGAGCAGGATGGCGGACAGGCTCAGGCGCACTTGCTGGTCCGGGCCTGGTGGCGCGAGTGCTGTCATGGATTTTCTCGAGGTCGGGTGGCTCTTGCGGGAACGGCCGCCTCGTGTCCGTTCAATCCGTGAGTTCGAGTGCGACTCGCCTGCCGACCTGGGCCTCGGCCCGGCGGATGATGCGAATGTCCTCGGCGGCCATGCGCAAGCTGACGAGCTCCGGTGGCAACTCGGCGCCCTTGAGGACGACGTCGGCAAACGCATCGTAGGCGTTGAAGCCTGTCTGCCGGAGCGGCAGGAAGCGAGTTTCGCCGAGCCGTGAAGCGCGAATGACCTCGCGGCCGTCGTGCCGGGCCCGGCTGAGGTGCCAGCCGTGATCGGTGACGAGGAAATGGTGGTCGTGGTGCTCGCGGTCGTTGCCGTCGAGCGAATAGACGGCGAGGTCGGCCGCCCAGGTGATGAAGAGATGGGCGGTGCCGCCGTCTGCGAAATCGATTTTGAGGCTTTCGGTATCGGCGCAGGGCAGGTCCGGGTGGGCGAGGCGGTCGGAGAAAAACGTGGCGTGAGTCGCCGGCCGGTCCATGAGGTGCCGCGCGGTATTGAGGTTGTGGATCATGGCATCCATGAAGGGCCCTCCATTTTTTGAGGGGTCGAGCGCCCAGTCGTTCCACGCCGGGTAGTGATGGATCCAGTCCTGTTTGTAGAGGACGAGCCGCCCGAAGGTGCGCTCCCGGAAGAGATGCGCGAGGGTGGCGACGGCCGCGTCCTCGGTCCGTCCGTAGAGAACGGCGGCGCGGACACCTGCCCCTTGCACGGCAGCCTCGATGAAGCTGCCGTCGGCTGCGTCGGGCGCGAGCGGTTTGGTGGTGAGGATGTGCTTGCCCGCGGCGGCGGCTTGTTCGACGGCGGCCCGGCGCACCCACGGGGGAACGAACAGGGCGACCGCGTCGATGCGCGGGTCCTCGTAGATGGCGTCGAGTGAAGGTGCGACGGTGGCCGAGAGCGGTCCGGCGAAGCGTGCGGCGCGGGCGGCATCGAGGTCGTAGAGCGCGGCGACGCGGACGCGACGGCTGGCGTGCAGCGAGGGCAGTTGCCAGCGGAGGAAGTCGCCGCAACCAATGATGGCGAGAGTGAGTTCGGAGTTCGACATGGCTGTTGGGGGAATGCTCCCGCGAGGGGATGGGCGTCGAGAAGCGCCCGGGACCATTCGATCGCTCAACCGGATCTTGCGTGCCAGGCGGCGAGCAGACGGTCGTGAATGGCGTCGTGTTCGGCGACGATTCGCTGGCGCTCGGGCCTGGCCTCAAACCAGGCAACCGTGCGACGGATTCCCTCGTGGAAGGGGATGGTGGCGCGGAAGTCAGGGACGATGCGGCGGATTTTCGAGTTGTCGAAGATGGCGCTCCACATCTTGTCGCCATGCAGGGTTCCACGCAGGCCGGGTTCGACCTGGACGATGAAGTCGCTCGGCAGATGCACCCAGCGCGGCGTGTGGATGCCGGCGGCATGGGCGATGGCGGTGTAGATCTGGTTCCAGGTGAGCACTTCGTCGGATGTGATGTGGAAGGCGTGCCCGATGGCCTGGGGGTGGCCGAGCAGGGGGACGAAGCCGCGCGCGAAATCCTCGGCGTGCGTGACGGTCCACAGCGATGTCCCATCGCCGTGAATGACGACCTCGCGTCCGGCGCGCAGGCGGGCGATCAGGGTGAAATCATCCCAGGCGGCGAAGGCGGCCGGGATGACGGTATCGTAGGTGAGAGAGGGACGCAGGATCGTGGCGGGAAATCCCGTCTCGCGCACGAGTTGCTCGAGCCGTTCCTCGGCGAGGATTTTCTGGTGGGAGTAGTCCCAGAAAGGGTTGGCTCGTGGGGTGGACTCGGTGATCAGAGCCTGCGTTGGCGGCTTCTGGTAGACCGATGCCGAGCTGATGAAAACGTAGTGGTCGGTCCGGTCGTGAAACAGGGCGTAGTCGCGGTCGATGTCGCCCGGGGTGAAGGCAATCCAGTCGACGATGGCATCGAAACGTTCTTTCCCGAGGGCCTCGGCCACGTCTTCCGGCCGATTGAGGTCGGCTTTGACGAACCGCGCGCCCTCGGGAAGGTCGTGGTTGCGTCGACCGCGGTTGAGCAGCGTGAGTCGGTGACCCTCCGCCAGGACCCTCCGGGAGACAGCCCGCGAGATGTTTCCTGTGCCGCCGAGAAAAAGGATGTTTTTGGCCATCGTTTGGGTTGGCCGAGGATGCCCGGCGAGGACCGGCGCGACGAAGGCGCGGACCCGCAACCCGTTGACGCGGGCGGGGCCACGCCGCGCCCGGGCCCGGGCCCACCGCGGAGTTTCTGTTTTCCGGACGCGCTTTCATCCACCGGAGCATGAGCCCGTTCTGTGGTCATACGGTGGATACGGCATCGAGACATGCGGGAATCGCGGCGCTGGCGCGTCCTTGGAAAAGGTCGGACCCCGTTTCCCGGCGGCCGCGCCGGGTCAGCGGGCGGCGTCGGGCGTGAGCGGGCCGCGGGCGCTGAAGCGCAGCTGCGTGGCTCGGGCGCCGTGGGCGGTCGCGAACGCGACAGGGCGGCCTCGGCCGGATCTCGAGCGGCTTGATGGCGGTCAAACGGCTGACGGCAGCGGGATGCGCGGGCCGCACGCTCACGGCATCACGGATGCCGGCCTGGATGGGGGGCGGCGCGTGCCCCATGGCCGTTGGGGCTCGAGAGTGGCCGGGACGAGACCTCCTTCCGGGCCGAGTTCGCCGTTCAACCAGGTGAGGAACAATTCGGGCCAACGTCCCGCGGCCGGCAGATCCTCACCGAGGCCGAAGCCGTGGCCCCCGCGTGCGAAAATATGCGCCTCAAACCGCACCCCAGCCTCGCGCAGCAGGGCGGCAAGAGCGCCGATGCGCTCGGTCGGGTGGTCCCCGGCGGTGCCGACGAGGAAGCTCGTGGGAAAATCGGCCTCGACGACTGCGCGCTCGCCGAGGGACCGGAAGGGGCTCGGGTAGATGAGCAGAAGGAAATCGGGGCGGCTCGAGACGGTGCCCGCGAGGGGATCGAGGGCCGCTTCTTCCGGCGTTTCCGGCACGGCCGCGGCGCCGAGGGCGAGGCGGCCGCCGGCGGAAAAACCGCCCAGACCGATGCGGCCGGGGTCGATGTTCCACTCAGGAGAACGGGCGCGGACAAGACGCATGGCACGGCGGCCATCCGCGAAGGCGGCGGCGGGCGCGAAATGACGGTATTTGAGGACGAAAACCGCGACGCCGTCGGCGGTGAGCCGGCGGGCGACCTTCCAGCCCTCGTGCTCGATGACGACGGTGTTGAAACCGCCGCCGGGCGCGATGATGACGGCGGCTCCCGTCGCCTTCCGGGCATCGGCGGCGAAGTAGTGCAGCGAGGGGGCCGCAATCCGCCGGACGCTCCAGCCGCGGCCTTCATTGTGATACCAGGATTCGCGGCTTGCCGTATCGGGCGCCTCGATGCCCGGGGGAACAGGCGCGGGGCCCGGCCACAGCGGGATCTCCAAGGCTCCTTCCGGCAGGCCGGGCGGTGTCTCGGATGCGTGCGCGCCCGTGGCGGCGGAACCCAGGATCATGAGAACGAGGAGCGCGGCGGCCGCGCCCGGTGCTGGACGAGGGGAGGGCGGGAAAGTCATGGCAGGGGAAGCGAAGGTGAAGCGGTTGACGGGGCGGGAAAAGAATTTTCTCCAGGATCCATTCAGCGATGTCCGCATCGATGGCCTGCATGCTTTTGGTCAGAAACATCGGCTGGAATCGGCGGTCCATCGGCCGCGGCCGATGGGTGATGACGCTGCCCTGCCAGCTACCGTCACCGTCGTAGGCGGGCCCGGCCACGAAGGTGGTGAGCGCGTCGCTTTCACCCCGGCCGTTGAGCCAATGATAGAAGGCTCCATGGACGGTTTCGATGTGGGAGGCGCGGTAGCGGGCGGAGGCGAGATAGAGCGCGTCGGGCCGGGCGGCAAAGATATCGCGGCTGGCGACGAACACCGGTTCGTCGCGCTGGACGGTGCCCGAAAGGTGAAGTCCGTCCGCGTCGCGGTCCGTCTCGAGGGTCGAGGCGACGGCGATCGGGTCGCGTGAGGCGTCGAAAAGCAGGCGGATGGCATCCGAGGCGTCGGTGGGGGTCGACTCGAGGTTCCCCGGGGGGAGCCAACCTTCGGGCGTCTGCCCGGGATGGGGAAGCTCGAGCCGCCGCTCGTCGAGACCGATGAGGGCGATGGCGAGGGGAACGGGGTCGGCGGAGGGGAAGGACTCCGGCAGATCGAGGACGAGGCGCGAGGCAGCGGTCTCACCGGGGGCGATGGCTGCCACTGGCGTCTCCGGAATCCAGGTGTGAAGCAGGGGCGCACCGTTGCCGGGTGGATCGAGCCGGAGTTGCAGCAGAACGGTTTGAAGTGTGGCGTGTTGCCAGCCTGCCGGAGCCGCACTTCGAGAAGCAGGCGCCGCGGACGGCCGTGCATGGGGGCGGCGACGCGGGCCCGCACGCCGGCGACGGTCAGACGGGGGCCGAAGCGCGGGGCGTAGCGCTCCGCGATTTCCGGGTGGGCGGCGCAGAGATGCCTGGTGCCCATCGGGTTGAGCAGCGCCACGCCCGCCTCGAGGTTTTTCTCGAACCAATCCGCGAGATCGGCGGCGGTCGACCGGCCGCGGGGCAAACTGCCCTCGCCGATGAGCGCAAGCCGGTCGCGATGCGGCGCGGGCGGCGGCCTTTTCAGGCGCGAAGGGATCGGAGCGCCAGAAGGCGGCGTCGTTGGTGTTCACGCCGCGCGGGCCGAGCGTCCAGACGACCTCGCCGGAAGGGTGCAGGGCGACGCAATGCGCCCAGACGCGGCGCAGGGTGTCCATATCTTTCGTTGGCGAATACAACTGGCCGCGCGGCCAGCGGAAGCCGACGAA
>RFJS01000476.1 GCA_003694825.1 Verrucomicrobiota bacterium
CATGAGCGAGCTGGTGCTGGAGCCGGACGAGGCCTGGAGCATCACGCGCCGGGCGGGCCGTCCAGCCACCACCCTCTACCTCTTCGGCTCCGCCCCGGACGGCCGACGGGTGTTCCGCCACGCTGGCGCGGGCACCGCGGTCATCAGTCCGCGCTTCCCGGTGCCGATGACGCTTGGTCAGTTGTTGCCGGGCGGTCCCGGCTCCTGGACCTCCGGCGCGGATGCCGCCTCGGCCGACACGATCGGCCTGTGGGATGGCACGCGCTGGGTGATCTACTTCCGTGATACGGGCGGTGAATGGCGACGCGATGGCGCGGTCTTGCCAGTCGATTACACCAACCTGCTCGTCCCGGTGGGCACGCCGCTTCAGATTCAGCGTCGGACCGCAGCCACCGGCGAGGAGCAGTTCCTTGGAAATGAACGGCCGTATCCGGATGTTCGTGAATAGTACCGACGATGGTTTCCTCTTTAACAGTTATCACCTACCTCTCATGAAACGCATTTTCACTACAGCCTTCCTTGCCGCGGCGTTTGGCGCGGTTGCCGTCTCGGCTCAGGTAATCTGGAATAACTCCGACGGCGATTCTTCGTTCAGCAACGGCGCGAATTGGTCGCCGTCCGGTGTTCCGACCGATGGCTCGAGCCTGACCATCGCTACGGGTGACGTGCTGCGCTTTGACAATGGCGGAAACTTTACCGCGAACCAGATCACGGTTCAAAGTGGCGTGCTCGCACACTTTGTCCCGGCGGGAACGGAGACCCTCACCCTCACGGGTGGGTTGAACAACCTCGGCAACGGTGCGGTCTTCGATCTGCCCGTCCTGCTCGATGGCAATCAGAGTTGGGACATCGGCAGCGGCAGCATCACGTTCAACACCGCTCAACATCCTCAGCGGCACGGCTACCTTCAATCTGGGCACGGACAGCACATTGAATTTCTCCAGTTCGACCCTCGATCCGGACTGGAGCGGCTCGCTGGTGCTCACCGGCGTGATCACGCCCACTTCGATTGTTGTTAACAGCGGTCTGACCGCGCAGAACATCGCGCGAATCAGCATCAACGGGCAGGCAGCGGTTTTGAACGGCGGCTATCTCACCGCGATCCCGGAACCCTCTACCTATGCCGCGCTGCTCGGCCTGGGCGCGCTGGCTTTCGCCGGCTGGCGCCGCCGCCGCCGAGGCGAAGCGACGCCTCCTGCCGGTCATTGAATCGGGCTCATTCGGATTGATCATGGCGCAGCGCATGGCCTCGACGGGTCATGCGCTGTTTCTCTGGTGAGGAGTCAATCCAGCGGACGACCGATTGCGTATCGCGCGCCGGCACTTCGCGTCGCTGCGCCGAAGGCGCGGTTTGCAAGCCACGGATGTCCGTCCGGCGGGCAATGTCGTGGCAACCTTTTCGTATGACGGCGAATCGTGCCGGAAGAACAGATACGAAGCAGGACACCTGATCAAAGTCCGATGG
This sequence comes from Verrucomicrobiota bacterium, assembly GCA_003694825.1. GTDB lineage: Bacteria > Verrucomicrobiota > Verrucomicrobiia > Opitutales > Opitutaceae > J108. The sequence goes on from RFJS01000476.1 coordinate 1,466, forward strand.
GCCGCCCTATGCACGGAGCGGCTAACGGAAACGGAATTACCCGCAGCTTCCTTCGCGAGGGCGAAGGCCAACTTGAGCGTGCCAGGCCTGCCTCACCAGAGTCTTCACCGCACAGCGACGGGTTTTTCAGCCCGGTTGATCAGTGAGGCGTCGAGATCGAAATCGCCGGGGAAGTCGAGTTGCCGAAGAGGAGCCTTTCTGGAGCTGGGGCGGGGAAGGCTGAACGGCCCGCGCTGTCCTTCACCCGCCCGGCGGGCGACTCTGCGACTCGAGCGGCCCGGGCGTCCGGTAATCGCCAACGGAATGCAGACTTGCGTGGATGGTCCCGCGCCGAGGCTCTGCGTCTTCCCGGGGGTTGACTCTCGGAATCCTCATGCTCCCTCCCGTCACGCGCGTGCCGACGGTCGCGGAGAGCCGACGCTTCCACCTCGCCCGGCCAGCACCCGGTCGAGTGGTGATGACAATATGGAGACGGTCGATGCCGATCCCCCACTACACCGGAGGCGGCATTCTCGACTCCGTGTCGACCGCCCCGTTTTCATCGAGATTTGCGACAGCCGGCCGGTCAATCGGAGCGACTGGCAGGATATTGCGTTTCGGCCCTCGCCGAAAACGCTGGCCCGTCTCGCCGAGGTCGCCACTCCCCACGCCGTCCGGCATTTTCGATCCAGCAAGCAGCCCTTCGAATACATCAATTTGCCGATCAAGGCCGCATACTTCGTTCCCGACGAACTGTTTCGGCCGACTGCCGACTCCTTCTGCCGGGGGAGCCGGGCACTGGCAGGGCTCAGAGCGCGTCTGAAAAGCCCCGCGACATGTTTAGCGACTTTTCAGACGCGCTCTAAGGCTGCGCAGGTGGGATTTCGACCGTGCGCCCGTCCTGATAGGAGTAAAGGTCGGCGTAGATCTGATTGCCGGTGCGTCCGGGCACCGGGGGAGCTTCGCCGGTAGCCATCCACTGGCACAGGCTGGCGGCTCGCGTGCGTGCGCCGGCGATGTCGACGAAGCCACCGGTGTCGCCGAGGTAAAAGCCATCCCAGCAGCCGTGCTCGGTGGCGCGAAGGGTCGCGAGGGCCGCTTCGGTCGCGGCCAGCGCCGCGGTGGCCGCGTGCAGCGCGGTGTCCCGGTCGTGGCGATGCCAGGCCAGGGTCGCGGCGCTGCTGCGGGCGAGCAATTCTGTTCCGAACTTGTGGATACGGATTTGGGTCAGCAGGTGATCGTCGAAAAAGGAGCGGCGGCCGGCGGGAATACGCTCGCGTGCGACGAGGGCTCGGTCCTCGAGCTGCCGCCAGCGATCGGTCGCGGCGGCCGTCGTCTCCTGGAGCCGGGCGATGAAGTCGGCCAGTGGCATGTCGGGCGGAGCGATGCGCACGCCGAAATCGCCGGCGGTGTGCCCGGGCAGCGTTGTCTTTGCCAGCGCCCAGAATTGGCTGTGCAGACGGAAGTAACCGTGCTCGCCCAGCAGGGTGACTCTGCCGCCGGTGAAGCGGAGTTGCAGGTCGAAGTAGCTCTGGTAGAGGGCGGCCAGCTCCTCGGCGACCGCGGGGCCGAACTGCCGTGTGCACCAGGCGAGGAGATGGGCGCGGCCGCGATCGGGGGCGTCCGCGTGCCAGTCGAGACCGTCCCACGCGATGCCCATGACCGCGTCGGTGGTCAGTGGCACGGGCCGCAGGTCCGAGACGTTGACGAGCAGGAACGCATTGGCGCCGGCGTTGAGGGCACGGCTGAGTTCGCTCCAGCTCACAGCCGGATCGACCATCTCGGTGAGCTGGTTGGCGTGGCCGTTCATGTAAGCGGTGTGAAAATACACGCCATCTCCGGGACCGATGCGTCCGCCGTCCCGCAGGTGGCCGTAGCCGTCGTCCGGCCACACGCGGTGGACGCCGGCGGGGATTTGCAGCTGCCCTTTGTCCACCATCTCGACGCCTTCGTGCCAGAGGTTGAGGATGAAGGTCTGGCCGGGGCCGCGCCGCTCGGTGATGATCTCCATCTGGCCCACGAGGGCGTCATGGATGATGGCGGCGCGGGCGGCGGGCTCTCCGGGCGCGAAGGGATCGGAGCGCCAGAAGGCGGCGTCGTTGGTGTTCACCCCGCGCAGGCCGAGCGTCCAGACGACCTCGCCGGGAGGGTGCAGGGCGACGCAATGCGCCCAGACGCGGCGCAGGGTGTCCATATCTTTCGTTGGCGAATACAACTGGCCGCGCGGCCAGCGGAAGCCGACGAA
>RFJS01000075.1 GCA_003694825.1 Verrucomicrobiota bacterium
CTCGGCCGCATGCCGCTGCCGCCCTACATCGCCCGCGAGCTGGGCGACGATCACGCCGACGTGGATCGCGATCGTTATCAGACCGTCTTCGCCGACCGGCAAAAGGCGGTGGCCGTGGCCGCGCCCACCGCCGGCCTGCACTTCACCCGCGAGCTTCTCGACACACTCGGGGACCGGGGCGTCGAGTTCGCCGATGTCATCCTCCACGTCGGCCTCGGAACCTTCCGTCCCATCGAGACGGAGTTCGTCGACGAGCACCCGATCCACGCCGAAACCATCGAGGTCCCGCCCTCCGCAGCCCGGACCCTGCTCTCCGCCGACCATCGCCGCCGCATCGCCGTCGGCACCACCTCCGTCCGCACTCTGGAAACCTTTGCCCGCCAGCGCCTCGCCGGACGCGATCTCGCAGAAGGGCTCATCTGCGACACCGACCTCTACCTGAAGCCCCCGGACCGCTTCCTGGCCACGGACGCGCTCATCACCAACTTTCACATGCCCCGTTCCACCCTCCTCTGTCTCGTCGCCGCCTTCCTCGCCCCCGGGTCCACCGACGGCATCGCCTGGCTGCACGAGATTTATGGCGAAGCGCTTCGAAAGGGCTATCGTTTCCTCAGCTACGGCGACGCCATGCTCATCCTCTGACCCCCGCCCCGCTCCACCGATGGACAACGAGATACAAAACCTGATCGAAGAAGCCACCTTCGACTACTCCATGGGCGAGAACGACACCGCCGTCGAAAAGCTCGAGCGGGCCACCCTCCAGGCCCCCGAGAGCGTCGAAGCCTGGCACGCTCTCGCCGAAGTTCTCTTCAACATGCGGCGCTTCGACGAAGCCCTCGCCGCCGCCGAACGTGCCCACGCACTGCGGCCGGACGATATTTTCATCAACACCACCCTCTCACGCATCTGGATGGAAAAGGGCGACAAGACCCGCGCCGAGCATTTCGGCACCCGGGCCCGCGTCCTCGGCTGGAAGGACCAGCTGAAGAACCCCGAGCCGCCGCCCGGCGAAGCCTGACCGGCGCCGCCCCGGGACTCCCTGGCGCCTGCCGCCGGCCCGTCCCGGTGCGGATTGACACCTCTGCCCGCCGGCACCATACCCACGCCCAATGGACAAGCCCACATACATGCTGGAATTCGAGAAGCCCATCCGGGATCTCACCCGCCAGCTCGAGGCCCTGCACCAGCTCTCGATCGAAAACAACGTCGATGTCTCCCGCGAGATCGCCGCCATCGAGGAAAAGATCGAAGCCACCAAGCAGCAGGTCTATTCACGCCTCACTCCCTGGCAGCGCGTCCAGATCGCGCGACACCCGAAGCGCCCCTACGCGCTCGACTACATCGAGCGCATTTTCACCGGCTTTCAGGAATTTCATGGCGACCGCTGCTTCAGAGACGACCAGTCCATCATCGGCGGGCCCGCCTTCCTGCATGGCGAAGCGGTCATGGTCATCGCCCAGCAGAAGGGTCGCAACACGAAGGAAAACATCCGGCGCAACTTCGGCATGCCCCATCCCGAAGGCTACCGAAAGGCCATGCGCCTGATGCGGATGGCCGAAAAGTTCGGCCTGCCTGTCATCACCCTCGTGGACACCCCCGGCGCCTACCCGGGCATCGGTGCCGAGGAGCGCCACGTCGCCGAAGCCATTGCGGTAAACCTGCGGGAAATGTCCGCGCTGAAGACGCCGATCGTCACAACGATCATCGGCGAAGGCGGCTCGGGCGGCGCGCTGGGGATCGCCGTGGCGGATCGCGTTCTCATCCTCGAAAACGCCTACTACTCGGTGATCTCGCCCGAAGGCTGTGCCGCCATCCTCTGGAAAGACCGCGCTTGCGCGCCTCGCGCCGCCGAGGCCATGAAGATCGACTCGGCCAACCTCCGCAAATTCGACATCGTCGAGGAGATCGTCCCGGAGCCGTTCGGCGGGGCCCACAACGATCCGGATACCGCGGCGAAAAACCTCGGTGAAGCGATCACGCGGCACCTGAACGAGATCCGCGGACTCGCCCCCGAGGCGCTGCTCACCGCCCGCTACGAGCGCTTCCGGCGTCTCGGCGTCTTCGAGGAAGAGCAGGCGGCCGCGGCCGCCATGCCCGTCGAGGAAACGGCCGAAGCTCCGAAAGGCGCGGGTTGATCGACTCGACAAGCCCGCCCCTGCCGGTCAGGGCAGCCTCAGCCCGAGCATTCTCAATCCGAGAAAAAGCAGGGCGATGTGGTTGCCCTGGGCATAGCGGCCATCCGCGATCATCTCGGCAATCTCAGCGAGACTGAAAAAGCGGCTCTCGATCACCTCCCCCTCATCCAGCGCGGGCGGCTGCACGACCCGCGCCCGCCGGGCCACAAAACCGTGGAACCGATTGTTCTGCCGCGCCGGATTCGGGAAAAACTCCGCCACGCGCCGCCAGTCTTCCGCCACCGCACCGGTCTCCTCCAGCAGCTCGCGCCGCGTGCCCGCGAGGGGATCCTCCCCCGCATCGATCGTCCCCCCCGGCAGCTCCCAGCAGGCCGCGCCGCCGGCATACCGATACTGCCCGACGAGAAGAACGCGCTCGCGTTCATCCAGGGCCAGCACGTGCCCCCACGGCTTGTCCTCGATGACGTAATACGGGTCGAGCACATGGCCATTGGGCAGCTCCACGCGATCCGCGCGCAGCGAAATCCATTGATCGCGCACAAGGTGCCGCGAGCCGAGACGTTTCCACGGTTTCATGGGCCAGGCTGAGCCATGGCCTCGGAACGTTTTCGCCGCGACAAAAAACCGCCGGCCGTCCCGCGTCCTCCAAGCAAGCGGAGAGGCTCAATCCCCCCGCTCGTCCATCTCGCGTTCGTCAAACGACTCCACCGTATAGACCGCGAAACGCGCCTGCGGATCACGCCAGGCCGTCGGATCGCCACAGGCCTTCAGCGATAGGTGCGTCAGAAACGACTCCGCATCCGGCACCTTCTCCCACACCTGCGGCAAAAACGTCGCCCGCCGTCCGCCCACTTCGAGAATCACGCCGTCGCGCCCCGGCCGCAATGCCCGCATAACCGCTTCCGGGGAACCGGCCTCGAGCGGTACCGGCGTGGACAACACACTGATCTCGATCGAGAGATCCGGCAGCTCCTCGACGCTCACCGGCGGAAACCGCGGATCCCGCGCCGCCGCCGCCCGCGCGTTCTCGTGCACGGCCATCCACAGCGGCAAACGTGGCTCCAGATCGCCGATGCATCCCCGCAGTTCACCGAACTTCTCGAGGGTCACAAAACAAGCCGCGGGGCGGTTGAGCGCCGCATCGGCCACCGCCCCGGCCCTGGGCGGCGCGCCGCGGCCCCGCGCCTGTTCCGTGATCGCCGCCCGGGCGATATTCAACAGCAGGCGCCGCTGGCGGGA
>RFJS01000477.1 GCA_003694825.1 Verrucomicrobiota bacterium
CCCGCCTTGCCCGGCCCCGCGTCTTCGGACGCGGGGCTTTTTTTTCGACTTCGCCCGGCGCCGCCACGAAGCTTTCGCCTGCTGGCGCGATCGGCCGGATCGCCCGCGTCCCCCCCAAAAAAAAGGAGAGCACCCCATGAAACGACTCGTCGTCTGCTGCGACGGCACCTGGAACACGCCTGAGCAGGAGGAAAACAACACCCCCGCGCCGACAAACGTCATCCGGCTCTACAACAGCGTGGCCGCCCGTGACGCCGCCGGCACTGAACAGCTTCGCTACTATCACCCCGGCGTCGGCGTCGAAGGCGGCTTTTTCGCCCGAACCGCGGGCGGCCTCTACGGTGCCGGCATCGACCAGAACATCATGAGCGGCTACGGCTGGCTCGCCCGCCACTATCGCCCCGGCGATGCCGTCTACCTGTTCGGATTCAGCCGCGGCGCCTACACCGCGCGCAGCCTCGCCGGTTTCATCGGCCGTTGTGGACTCCCCGACACAACCAGGCTTTCTGAAGCGGCTTTCTGGAAACGCGTCGCCACCGCCTACGAGCAGGGCTACCGCCACCGCCGCCCGCCGCGGATGTGGCGCCGCCGGTGGCCGTGGCTCGATCCGCGGCGCATCCACATCACGTTCATCGGCGTCTGGGACACCGTCGGCGCTCTGGGAATACCGGATGATCTGGCCCTGCTCAACCTCCTGGACAATCCGCAACGCTGGCGCTTCCACGACACTCGCCTCGGATCCCGCGTGCGCTTCGCCCGGCAGGCCCTCGCCCTCGACGAATGGCGCGCCAATTTCACTCCCACGCTCTGGACCGACGCGCAGGGCCGCCCTCTCCAGAGCGGGCGCCGGGTCAAGCAGCTCTGGTTTCCCGGCGTGCACGCCGATGTCGGCGGCGGCTACGCCGACCACGGCCTCTCCGACATCGCCCTGCAGTGGATGATCGACGAAGCCCGCGCGACGGGGCTCGCCTTCGACGACGCCCTGCTCACGCCCGACCAGGTGACGCCCGCGCCGCGCGGACCGCTGCACAACTCGCGCAAAGGTCTGTTCAAAGCACTCCCCACCCGGCCGCGCCCCATTCCCCGCTTTGCCGAGCATTCCCCCTGGCTCCACGAGTCGGCCTGGATCCGCCACAAGACGCCCCCCATCACCCAGGCACCCTACCATCCGACCACCGCTCTCGACGCCCCCGGCGCGACCGCCGCGACACGCGTCTATGCCATGGAAGAGTGGAACGAGACCGGCGTCTATCTTCCGGCCGGCACCTACGACTTCGCCGCCGAAGGCGAGTGGGTCGACAAGACGATCCCCTGCGGGCCGGCGGGAACCGCCGACGGCGAATTCCGCGCCGGGGAAATCGCCCATCTCGCGGGAACCCTCCTCGGCAAGCTCGAAGGCGTGTTCAAGTCGCTCACCGGCAATGAAAAGGCGGACTTCAAATTCACCCGGCGCGTGGAGTCGGCACCGTGGTTTTCACTCATTGGTGTCGTCGCCAACGGCGGCAACCCCGCGCCCGACAGCACGCAAATCGCCGACCATCAGATGATCCCCATCGGCGCCGGTCAGGCCGGTATCGAGATCCGCGAACCGGGCTACCTCTACGCGTTCGCCAACGATGCCTGGCACTTTTATGGCAACAACCGGGGATCGGTCCGCCTCACTGTCACCCGGCGGGCCTGAGCGAGGTCGATCGCCGGCGCAATCGCTCCGGAACCCGTCCGTTTGCCGTTGCGCCGGCAATCTCCCTGTGCCATCTTTAGCAAGACATTCGATGGACCTCGAAACCATCATCAACGAGGCGGCCGACAACGCCGACGATTTCCTCAGTGAGGTCTCGCGAACGGGAGAAGCCCGTCCGGTCATCCGGCAGTTTCTCAAAGAACGCCACCCGGAACTCTCCGAAGAGGAGATCGCCGCCGCAACCGCCCGCATCATCGATGTGCTCGCTGCCGAAGACTTCTTCGACGGAGAGGAGCACGGCGAGACGATGACCTGGCGGGCCGGCGAGGACGACTCGATCCACGAGATCTGAAGGCCCGTCCCCGGGGCTTTTTGGCGTCGGAGAACCAGCCAGGGATCACCCCAGCCCGGTTCGGCCCATATCCATGCGTGCGCGCCGTGCGCCTCCGGGCGCATATCTGAAAATGCCCCGAAGCCTGTCGCCGGCAGCGATTTTCACGCACGCGCCCAGAGCCGCCCGCGAGCC
>RFJS01000478.1 GCA_003694825.1 Verrucomicrobiota bacterium
AGGGTGAGGATGAGCGCGAGCGCAGCGAGGCTGGCGAGCAGGAGCAGGTGGCGCCGGATGGCTGGTCGGTGGGAGGACACTGAGGCGTGAGTCGAGTTGTGGGATGCCTGGGACGGTCTTTGGAAACCTGTCGCTGGCCGATGAGACGCGTGTGGGGAGCGGTGCGTTTCCCGGTTGCCGCCCTTTTCTCCGGGAGAAGGACGGTTCAGGGTTGGCCGGGAGCGGCGGCTGCCTGGGCGCATGGCGGTTGCATTCTTTCAGTTTATCGGTTCCACTCGGGCGGTTCGGTTGTTCCTGAATCTCATTCTTGATGCGATTTCGTGATTATTGGGTCCTGGTTGGATTCATTTTGGCAGCTCTGACTGCTGGTGCGGTTGGCGGGGTCGTGACGGCGGCCGGGCTGGGCGACTGGTATCTTGGGTTGACCAAGCCGAAGTGGAACCCGCCGCAGTGGGTGTTTGGGCCGGTGTGGACGGCGCTCTATCTGCTGATGGCCCTGGCGGTGTGGCGGGTGTGGCTCGTGCGCTCGCGGGTGCCCGCGGCTCGCGCGGTGGTGGGGATGTATTTTGTGCAGCTCGTGCTCAATGCTGGCTGGACGGTGTTGTTTTTCGGTCTGCGGATGCCGGGGTGGGCGCTGGTGGACCTGGTGGTGTTGCTCCTGCTGCTGGCCTGGCTGCAGGTGTATCTCTGGGAGGTGGATCAGCTGGCGGGCGCTCTCTGGGTGCCCTATGTCGTGTGGGTGTCGTTCGCGGGCGCCTTGAACGCCGCGATCTGGCGAATGAACCCGTAGTCGGGACATCCCGGCCGGCGGTGGTTGGGGCGGGGGCAAAGAAGAAACGGCCCCTGTTTCCAGGGGCCGTGGCATTCTATCGGAGCGTCTTTCGACGAGGGACTCCCGGCTCGTAGCCGGGAAAATGGAGGGGGCGTCAGAAACGTACGACGGCGCCGATGCCGGCCGAGAAGTTGTAGTGATCGTCGCCTTCGAGGCGCACGAGAATGCCGGCGTATTCGGAAGGCGACCACTCGACGGTGGCGCCATAGGTGAGGCGGCCGTCGATGTCGCCGCCAAACGAATCGGTCCACGTGAGGAACGGGGTGAAGGTAAACTCCGTGTTCTGGAACATTTCCGCGCCGACGCTGATGCTGTAGATGCCGTCGTCGGCCTCATTGCCGTCGGAGGCGCTCCAGTCGGCCCATCCAAGGCCGAGGCGAAGGAACGGAATCGAGTTGTGAGATTCCAGTCCGATGAGCGTGAGGTAGCCCTGCCACTCGTTGGTCGTGATGTCGGGCTGCTGCGGGCGGGCCCCGTCCTTTTCGAATCGGTTGTAGCCGACGGAAAGGTCGAAGGGTGTGGCGCCCTCGAACGGCATATTGGCGAAGACCGAGTAGCCGGAGCCGTTCTCGAAGGCGGCGCTCTCCACCCACGTGTATTGCCAGGTGGCGCTGAGATGGCGCTGGCCGATCATGCCGGTGGCATGAGCGGGGGCGGATGAAAAGGCGGCGACGACGGCGGCGACGCAGCCGAGCAGAGCCGTGGTTCGCATGCGTGGTTTCATGGCTGTATGTATCTGGTTGTGACGGTGCAGGGGTGTTGGTCGGACCTGCTGTCCGTGAAGCAGCCAACGGCTTCCAGAGGGGGAAGCTTCAGTGCGGAATGAAGGACAGGTGCGGGTGGCCGGGTGAAAAAATGGCGTTTTTCAGGGATGTTTACGCAGGACCCGGGCGATTCCTCTGGAGGACAGGCGCGAGGATATGGCGGTGCCTCGATCGGCCGGGCGCCGCACTTCGATGACCCGACTGACGCAAGACCGGGTGGCACGCGTGCTGTTCGGGGGCCTCGTGCGGGGAACCCGCGTCGTCGTGCCCGGTGCCGGATCAGCCGGCGTGGATCCGGCTCTACTGAAATGATCGGAAAAAACGCAGGGAAAGTTGCGGGTGCGGTGTTTGCCCGGTAATGGAGACCCTCCGTCCATCGGCAACCGATGGCGGATAAAGCGATCAATCCCCACCAAACCCGGACCCGGATCATGCCCTCGATCAGACTTCTTGTAAACGGACGCCCGCACGACGTGCGGGTTGACGATCCCTCAACGCCGCTGTTGTGGGTGCTGCGCGACAGCCTCGGCCTTGTCGGCACGAAATATGGCTGCGGCATGGCGCTGTGCGGGGCGTGCACCGTGCACCTCAATGGCGCTCCCGTGCGCTCCTGTTCGATCCCTGCGGTCGCCGCGGCCAACCAGCCGATCACGACGATCGAGGGGCTGGCCGGTGAGGGGGATGTGCTTCATCCCCTGCAGGAGGCCTGGATCGAGCACGATGTGCCGCAGTGCGGCTACTGCCAGGCCGGCCAGATCATGAGTGCCGCGGCATTGCTTCGGCAGAACCCGTCGCCGACAGATGCGGACATCGATGCCGCGATGGGGGGGAACCTCTGCCGGTGCGGCACCTATGTGCGCATCCGCCGGGCCATCCACGCCGCCGCCGAAAAGCTCGCCGCGAAAGGAGGTGTCGCATGAACGCCCTCGGAGAAAACCAGCTTCCAGAAATCGTTGTGGCCGCCGAGCGTGCACTCGAGCGCCAGCGCCGCGCGGGGGTGCGCCTGGGACGCCGCCGCTTTCTCAAGCTCACCGGTCTCGCCGGGGGCGGCCTGGCGATCGCGTTTTATCTCGGTGCCGGCGGCCGGCGCGCCGCCGCGGGCGAGGCGGACGAGGCCGGGAACGGCGATGTCTTTGCACCAAACGCCTTTGTGCAGATCCGCACCGACGGCCGCGTGATCATTTTCGCGAAAAATCCGGAGGTCGGGCAGGGCGTGAAAACGATGCTGCCGATGATCGTGGCCGAGGAGCTCTCTGTCGACTGGGAGCAGGTGCAGGTCGTCCAGTCGGAGATCGACGAAGCCCGTTTCGGGCCGCAATTCGCGGGCGGTTCGATGTCGACGCCGATGAATTGGGACCGCCTGCGTCAGGCCGGAGCGACGGCCCGCCACATGCTTGTCGCCGCCGCGGCGGCCGCCTGGGGCGTGCCGGCGGAGGCGTGCCGAGCCGCCGCAGGCTCGGTGCACCATGACGCGTCCGGCCGCAGTGCCACCTACGGCGAACTCGCGTCCCTGGCCGCGCAGCAGCCCGTGCCGCCTGTGGAAAGCCTCGTGTTCAAGAAGCGGGCGGACTACACCCTGCTCGGGCGCTGGGTGCCGGGGGTCGACAATCCCGACCTCGTGCGGGGACGGCCGCTGTTCGCCAGCGACGTCCGGCTGCCCGGGATGCTTCATGCCGTGTATCAGAAATGCCCCTCGTTCGGCGGGGGTGTCCGGTCGGCCAATCTCGACGAGATTCGCGCCCGCCCCGGGGTGCGCGATGCCTTTGTCGTCGAGGGCAACGGAAAGCCCGAGGAGCTGATGCCCGGCGTCGCCATCTTGGCGGAGTCGACATGGGCGGCGTTTCAGGCGCTCAAGGCCCTGCGGGTGCAGTGGGATGAGTCGACCGCTGCCAATGACAGTTGGGACGGTTTCACCGCGAGGGCGCGGGAACTTGTGCGGGATGAAGGCGCGCCGGTGAAGACCGCAGGTGACGCCGACAAGGCCCTCGCCGATGCGGCAAAGACCGTGGAGGCGTTCTATGAGTATCCGTTTATCGCCCACGCCAACATGGAGCCGCAGTCGTGCGTGGCCTGGTTCCGGGATGGGGGTGTGGAGTTCTGGACGCCGTCGCAGACGCCCGGCGGCAGCATCGGCATGATCGCCGGCGTGCTCGGGATCCCGAAGGAGCGCGTGCGCCTGCACCAGTTGCGCGGGGGCGGGGGATTCGGGCGCCGGCTCATGAACGACTACATGGCCGAGGCGGCGGTGATTTCGCGGCGGGTCGGGGCGCCGGTGAAGCTGTTCTGGACCCGCGAGCAGGACATGGCGCACGACTTCTACCGCGTCGGCGGCTTTCACGCGCTCAAGGGCGGGCTCGATGCCGAAGGCCGGCTCATCGCGTGGCGCGATCATTTCGTCACCTTCACCAGCGATCCGGAGCGCAAGCGGACTGTGCGCGGTGGTGGGCTCAACGCGCAGTTCCCGCACGAACT
>RFJS01000479.1 GCA_003694825.1 Verrucomicrobiota bacterium
CGCATCGACTGGTTTCGCGAACGCGAAGAGATGAAAGCCATCTCCCTCAACCTCGAGGAGCGCCGGCGCATGAAGGAACAGGACGAAGCCTTCCGCGAGGAGATGAAGGCATGGCAGCGCCGACTCGCCGAACTGAACTATCCCTCCGAAAAAGTTGCCCTCGACTCCGTCGCCAATGACGAAAACGCCGCTCCGACGATGGAGGAGCTGCTCGATAACAGCGACGAGACCGACGGCGACGAAGAGCCCGTGCCTCCCTTCGATGTGCATCTTCGCGAAGCACTGCGCATCCTGCGCGACGCCATCCTGCTGCAGCCGGATTCGCACGAGTGGACGAAGCCGAATCCCACCATCGCGGCAGTGATTCCGCAGATCGAAGCGCCAGCCCCGGAACCGGCGTCGGCGGCGAACTGACTCGGGCTTTCGTCGCGGCGCGGCCGATTGCCCCGCCTGCCGTTCAGACTCCGGCCGGCGCCATCGCACCGGCGACGAAACGGTCGCGTCCGCTCCAGTCCTGAATCGAGCGCGCCGAACAGAAGCCCGCGGCCTTCATCGCGGGGATCAGCCGCGCGTGCTGGTCGATGCCCGTCTCCAGAAACAGGCGTCCTCCCGGCGCCAGCCATTGCGCAGCCGCTGCGATGATGCCCAGAAGGTCGGCGCAGCCCCCATCCGCCGCCACCAACGCATGGCGCGGCTCGAAGTCCCGCACTTCCGGTTCCGCCTCCGCCAGCTCCGCCTCCGTCAGGTAGGGCGGATTCGAGACAATCAGGTCGAAGCGCTCCCCGCCGGGAATCCCGGCAAACCAGTCCGACTCGAGAAAACGGATACGCCCGTCGCCCAGGCCGCAGGCCGCCGCGTTTGCCGCGGCCAGTTCGAGCGCGTCGCCGGCCGCATCCACGGCAGTGACCGCCGCTTCGGGAAACGCCGCCGCCAGCGCGATCGCGATGGCGCCGCTGCCGGTGCCGAGATCGAGAATCGCCCGCGGTGGCGGACCTTCCGCACAGGTGTCGCGGACGATCTCCACGAGCTGCTCGGTCTCCGGCCGAGGCACGAGCACACGAGCGTCGACCTTCAGCGTGAAGTCGAGAAAGGCGGCTTCTCCCAGCACGTAGGCCAGCGGCTCCCGTCGGCCGCGCCGGCGCACCAGCTCGCGAATCGGCGCCAACTCCTTCTCCCCAAGCGGACGCTCAAACTGCAGGTAGAGTTTCATCCTCGAGAGCCCGAGCACGTGGGCGACGATCAACTCGGCGTTGAGCCGGGGATTCTCGACACCACGCTTTTCGAAAAAGTCGGCGGTGCGGCGAATGACCTCGAGGATGGTCAGCATGGCGGGGCGGTCAGAGAACCGGACGGGCAAACAGCGCCTGAATGCGCTCCTCCTGATCGGCCCGGGCGAGCGCGTCGATGACCTCGTCGAATGCGCCCTCCATGACTTCGGAGAGGTTGTGGACGGTCAGGCCGATGCGGTGATCGGTGAGCCTGCTCTGGGGGAAATTGTAGGTGCGGATCCGCTCGCTGCGATCACCGGAGCCGATCTGGCTGCGGCGATTGGCGGCATACTTCGCCCGCTCCTGCTCGATCTTCTGCTGAAGCAGGCGCGAACGCAGGACGGTCATTGCCTGGGCCCGGTTTTTCGTCTGCGAACGCTGCTCGGCACAGGTGACGATCATGCCGGTGGGCTTGTGGAGGATCTGAACCGCCGAATCGGTGGTGTTGACCCCCTGGCCGCCCGGGCCGCTGGCGCGCGTAACGGTGATCTCGAGGTCCGCCGGGTCGATCTCGACGTCCACCTCCTCCGCCTCGGGCAGGACAGCTACCGTGACGGTCGAGGTGTGGATGCGGCCGTTGGCCTCGGTCTCGGGCACCCGCTGCACGCGGTGCACGCCACTCTCGAACTTGAGTGTCTTGTAGGCGTCCTCGCCCTTGACCGCGAAGATGATCTCCTTGAACCCGCCGCACTCCGACGGCGAGGCGCTCAACTCCTCGATCTTCCACCCGCGCCCCTCGCAGAAGCGCACGTAGGCCCGGAAGAGCTCGGCCGCAAAAAGCGTGGCTTCGTCACCGCCGGCGCCGGCACGGATCTCCATGATCGTGTTGCGGGCATCCCCGGGCTCAGGAGGGAGCATGCCCGCCAGCACCTGCCGCTCGAGCGCATCGCGGCGGGCTCGCAGCGTGGGAAGCTCGGCTTCGGCCAGCTCGCGAAGCTCCGCGTCCGTGTTGCCGGGCCCGGCAAGCTCCTCGTGGGCGCGAATCTCGTCGTCGAGCCGCTGGAGTTCGGCGGCGTCGTCGAGAAGCTTCCTGATCCGCTGATGCTCCCGCGTCAGTTCGGCCGCCCGCTGCGCGTTCTGAAAAAACGCAGGCTCCGCCATCGCCAGATCGAGTTCGTCGAGGCGATTTTGGAAAACGGAAAGATCAGGAATCTTCGGCATGAAGCGTTGGTTTTTCGTGAGCGCGGCGCCGGAGGCAAAATGATTTGCTCATTGCGCCAACGATTTCGAAGGGCATTTTTTCCGGGGCGGTCCCATACCCGCCCCCACGCGATCCGTGGCGGAGAGTCGCACCCGTTCATCCATGGCAACGCAATTGTTTACTCAGAATATTGTCTGCTGCATCTGGGATTTCGACAAGACCCTGATCCCCGGCTACATGTAGGCGCCCCTGTTTCAGCGCTACGGGATCGACGAGCTGAATTTCTGGAAGGAGGTCAACAGCCTGGAGGAGCACTATCGCAAACGCGGCTACAGAGTCTCCGGCGAGAGTGTTTACCTCAACCACCTGCTGACCTATGTGCGGCACGGCCTGATGGAGGGGCTCAACAATGAGATCCTTCGTGAGTGCGGCCGGGAGATCGAGTTTTATGCCGGTCTGCCCGAGTTTTTCGGAAAACTGCGCGAATTCGTCCAATCGCGGCCCGAATACGTCCAACACGACATCACGCTCGAGCACTACATCGTCAGCACGGGCATCGCCGAGATGATCCGGGGCAGCCGCATCGCTCCCGAGGTCGACGGCATCTGGGCCTGCGAGTTCATCGAAAACCCCTTGCCGCCCGGCTTTCTCGTCCAGGGCGAATTCGAAATGGATGAACCGCGCGAGATCAGCCAGATCGGTTTCATCATCGACAACACGATCAAGACCCGCGCCCTCTTCGAGATCAACAAGGGCACGAACAAAAATCCCGACATAGACGTCAACGCCCAGATCCGCCTCGAGGATCGCCGGATCCCGTTCCAGAACATGATCTATATCGCCGACGGTCCGAGCGATGTCCCCTGCTTCTCCGTCGTGAAGAAAAACGGCGGCCGCACCTACGGGGTTTTCAACCCCAAATCGAAGGCGGAATTCGCCCAGAACGACCGCCTGCTGCGCTCCGAACGCATCGATGCGTATGGACCGGCCGACTACCGCGAGGAGAGCAACACGGCCATGTGGCTCACCATGCACGTGCAGGAGATCTGCGACCGTATCGTCCATGACCGGGAGGAGGCGGTGAAGCGACGGGTCAGCGGACCGCCTCGCCACCTCTCCACGGAGCGCGAAGAGGAAAAACCGAGCGAACCGATCCAGGACACGTTCCTGTGACCGACCGCGCCGGAGGGGGGCAAAGCACCGGCGCCCCCGCTCCTTCCGCCCGAGGGCATGCGGACTCTCCTCGCCGTGTCCCGGACGGAAACCACGCGCTCATGCATCACCGCCACGATGGTCCTGTCCGCTCCGTCGCCCCACGCCATTACAAACCGGTAAGGTTTTTCGTTTTCCCTTGATTGACAAGGACCTTTGGCCTTTTGCAGTCCGCAAGGAGTGTTTCCGTAAGCCATGGTCGAAGTAAAGAATCTGGTTAAGCATTACGGACCGATCCGCGCCGTAAACGGAGTCTCATTTTCCGTGAATCGAGGCGATATCCTCGGGTTTCTCGGACCCAACGGCGCCGGCAAGTCCACCACGATGAAGATGATCACGGGCTACATTCAGCCCACCAGCGGCACCGCCGTGGTCGACGGCTTCGACGTGCAGGCATGTCCGCTCGAGGTAAAGAAGCGCATCGGCTATCTGCCCGAGAGTTCACCGTCCTACCCCGAGATGACCGTGGAGGAATTCCTCGACTTCATCGCCGAGGTGCGGGGCTACACCGACCAATCCGCCCGCCGCGACCGCGTCGATGAAGTGATCGACCTCTGCCGCCTCAATGAAGTGCGCCGCCAGGTCATCGAAACACTTTCCAAGGGCTACAAGCAGCGCGTGGGATTCGCCCAGGCCGTCATGCACGATCCGCCCGTGCTCATCCTCGACGAACCGACCGACGGCCTCGACCCCAACCAGAAACACGAAGTGCGGCGCATCATCAAGGGCATGGCCGAAAAGAAGGCCATCATCCTCTCGACGCACATCCTCGAGGAGGTCGATGCCCTGTGCAACCGCGTGATCATCATCGCCCGCGGGGAAAAGATCGTCGACGAGACACCGGAGGAGTTTCGCAACCGCTCGGAAACCCGCCGGCTCGACGATGTCTTCCGCAAGCTCACCCGCTGAACCGCTGACCTTCGAAGTGCAGCCATGAATACGATTTTCACCGTCTTCAAACGCGAGTTTTTCGGCTACTTCCGCTCGCCGGTCGCCTATGTTCTGCTCGCCGGATTTCACCTGCTGGCCGCGGCGATGACCTTTTTCGTCGGCGGGTTCTTCCGCTCGGGCACGGCCAGTCTGGAGCCATTCTTCACATTCGTTCCGTGGATGTTCATCATCCTCGTCCCCGCGGCGGCGATGCGATTGTGGGCCGAGGAGCGCCGGGCCGGCACGATCGAGCTGATGTTCACGCTGCCGATCACGACCACGGCCGCGGTGATCGGCAAGTTTCTCGCCGCCTGGGCTTTCATTACCATCGCCATCGTATTGACCTTTCCCTTCGCGTTGACCGTCGGCTACCTCGGCTCGCCGGATTGGGGCGTGATCATCACGAGCTACCTCGGCTCGATCCTCATGGCGGCGGCCTATCTGGGGATCTGCTCGCTGGCTTCCGCCTTCACGCGCAACCAGGTCATCGCATTCGTCTTCGGCTTCTTTGCCTGCCTCGTGCTCACGCTGCTGGGCTGGAGCGTCTTTTCCAACCTGCTCAACGCCATCTTTCCCGTGCCGGTTGTCGACGCGCTTTCCAACTTCAGCTTCACGACGCACTTCGAATCGATGACCCGCGGTCTCATCGACCTGCGCTCGATCGTCTTCTTCGTCTCCCTCACCGCCTTCTCGCTGCTGGTGAACATTCTCGTGCTCGAGCGCTGACAGAAACTTCCCACCAGAAACCGGACACACGCCATGAAATTGGGTGAAAAGACTTCCGCTATTCTTCTGCTCGCGATCGCACTGGTCCTCGTGAACTTCCTCGCGTCGCAATTTCCGGCGCGAATCGACCTCACCGAGTCGAAGATCTACACTCTCTCGCCCGGCACGATCAGCATGCTCGAGAAGATCGAGGAGCCGATCACGCTGAATTTCTACTTCAGCCGGAGCCTCGACGCCCTCCCGATCCGCTTCAAAAACTACGCGACCCGCGTCGAGGAGATGCTCCGCCAATATGTCTCCAAATCGAATGGCATGATCACACTCAACGTGATCGACCCCAAGCCCGACACCGACGAGGAGACCGAAGCTCGCCGCGCCGGCGTCCAACCACAGACGCTCTCAAACGGAGAAATGCTCTTCTTCGGGCTGAGCGCCTTCCAGGTCGACCAGGAGAAGGCCATCCCGTTCTTCAGTCCCAACCGCGAACCGTTTCTTGAATACGACATCTCGCAGCTGATCCACGAAGTCCAGCAGTTCGACAAGCCGAAGCTCGGCCTCATCACCGGGCTGCCCCTGCAGGGCAACCCCATGCCCATGCCCGGCCAGCGGCCCGAGCCCGACCAATACGTCATCGAGCAGTGGAAGCGCAACTTCGAGGTGCTCACTATCGATGAAAACGCCGACGAGCTGCCCAGCGGCGTCGACGTGCTCGCGATCATTCACCCGCAGAACCTGGGCGAGAAACTGCTCTTCGCCATCGACCAGTTCCTCCTCGAGGGGAATCCCGTCCTCGTCGTCGTCGACCCGTCGTCCTACCTCATGCGCAGCCGGCAGCGACAGCAGGGGATGATGATGGGCCAGCCGCCCATGGCCGTCTCCAGCGACCTGCCCCGCCTTTTCGGGGCCTGGGGCATCACCTACGACGCCTCCAGTGTCATCGGCGACCTCGATCTCTCGACCGGCGTGAGCACGGCCCAGGGCATCATCAATTTCCCTGTCTGGCTGTCCCTGCGCGAAGACAACTTTGCCGCCGATGTCCTTCCCACCGCGGACCTGTCGAGCATGCTCGTGGTCGAACCGGGTTCCATCGAGGTGGCGGAAGACCGCGGCTACGAGGTCACGCCCCTCATTCAAACCGGTCCGCGCACCGGCTCGGTCTCATCGATGCTTCTCACCTTCACTCCCCCGAATGAACTGCTTCGGCAGATCCATCCAGACGGGGTGCCCAGAACGATTGCCGCGATGATCACCGGCACATTCAAAACAGCCTTCCCGAACGGCGCCCCGAAGGATCCCGAAGAGGACGAGGCCAAAGATGAAAGCGCCGACGAGGATTCGACCGGGGACGAAACCGCCGCGGCGTCCACGGAGGAGACCGGCCCCGAGCCATTGAAAGAGTCGGCCAGGCCCGGCACGCTCGTCGTCGTCGCCGACTCCGACTGGCTGCTCGATGACTTCAGCATGCGCCGTATCAACTTCCTGGGCATGCAGGCGATTGAGCCGCTCAACGACAACCTCGCGTTCGCCGGCAACATCGTCGACTTCCTCGGCGGCAGCCGTGACCTCATCTCCATTCGCAGCAAGGGTGTGTCGCAGCGCCCCTTCACGGTCATCCAGAAAATGGAACAGGAGGCGCAGGAGCGTTACCAGGAGGAGCTCGAGAGCCTCGAGGCGAAACTCAGTGAAGTGCGCCAGCAAATCAGCAAGCTGCAGAACGAGCAGACCGAAGGCCGCCGCCTCGTCGCCACCCCCGAGGTGCAAAAAGCGATCGAGGACTATCGCCTCCAGGAAGCCGAAATGCGCGCCCGCATCCGCGAGATCCGCCGCTCACTGCGCGAGGGCATCGAGAGCCTCGAGAACTGGCTCACCGTCATCAACCTGCTTTCGATCCCGATCCTCGTGGTCGCTTTCGGCTCCGTCTTCCTCGTCAACCGCACACGCCATCAGCGCTCATAAACCGATTCACGCCACCTCGGCCCGGGCGCCCGCGCGTCCGGGCCGGTCCACCTGACAAGCCAAACGTCTCGTTTTCACCATGAACCTGAAAAACCTGTCCATCGTCGTCGCCGCTCTCGCGGTCGCTTCGGTAGCCACATGGTTGATCAAAAACCGCGACACCGATCACGGCCTCGACCCCCGCACCGGTCAGCCGATCCTCGACGCCGATCTGATCGCCAGGGTGGCCGAAGTCACCTACACGACCTCGGGCAAGACGATCACCGTCAGCAACACCGCCAGCAATGGTTCCGCGTGGGTGATCCGCGAATACTACGATCTCCCCGTCGACTTCGCAAAGCTCTCGCGGCTCATCTCCAGCCTGCGCGATGCCCGGATCAAGCGCTTCGCCACCGCGAACCCCGAGCGCATGGAGCGTTTCGGGTTTGGCGATGTCGTCCTCACCCTGCGCGATGCCGACGGCAATGAACTGTGGAAAGCCGACTTCGGCGAAACCACCACTTCCGGCGGCCGCTACCTGCGCTACCCCGGCGAGGAAAAAGCCTACATCGCCACGATCTCGGCCTGGTTTGACTCCTCCGCCAAGAACTGGGCGGACGCCGAACTGGTCAAGGTCAAGCCCGACGAAGTGACCGCTCTCGAGGTTGGATTCGACGAGGGAGCCCCCCTCATCCTCGAGCGCGAGAACGAAAAGGCCGACTGGACCTGCCAGTCGCTCGCCGAGGGCGAAAAGCTCAAGACATCGCAGATTTCCACCCTGCTCGCCCGGCTCACCGGTCTCCGCTTCACCGATACGGCTGATCCGGATGCCGAGGATGTCCTCGCCGCCCGCGAACACGCGCGCACGTTCAAGCTCACCACCCGGGACGGCCGCACCTACACGATCGCCCTGGGCCGCCGTCCCGCGCCACCCTCGCCGCCGGCTCCTGAACCCGCCGAGGGCGAGGAAGCGCCTCCGCCGCCGCCCGCCCCCAAACCGGGCCCCGTCTACGCCTTCATCACCTGCTCCGACTCCACGGACCCCATCAACGAGCTGATGAAGCGCCGGGCCTTCGAAATCGCCGAATACAACTACACCAGCCTCCCGTCCCGCCGGGCCTCACTCGTCGAAGCGCCGCCGCCACCGCCCGCCGATGGCGAAGAGGTCACTTTCAAATACGACGGGCCGAAATCCTTCGCCGATGCCGACGCCGAAGCGAAATACATCGCGGA
>RFJS01000480.1 GCA_003694825.1 Verrucomicrobiota bacterium
GTGCCGTTCACATCGAGCAGCACCACCTTCCCGGAGGCGATGGCCTGCTTGAGCTCGTCATGCGAGATTTCGGGATACTTCGAGCCGGCGAAAGCGGTCACCGCCAGCGCCAGAGAGAAAAACAGGGCAACAATGCGTTTGTAGTTCATAGCGCCGCCACGCTACCGCACTTCCCGCAGCTCGCAAGTGGCCCGCGCCGATTTTCCGCGCTCCCGTCATCCGGGCCGCCTCCATGCTTGAGACGCTGTCCCCTTCCGCCACTCTCCCCTTCACCACAGGAACGTCCGGATGAACGACCACCCCCTCACCCCTTTCTCAACCACCTCCGGCCATCGCTGGCGTTTCCACCGCGTCGGCGGTTGCGACCTCGCCCGCATCGAGTCCGCCGACGACCTTCGCCACCTCCGCCACCTCGACCAGAAACTCTGGGCCGCCCTCGCCTGCCCCGCCCGCGACGTCGGCATCGACGAAAAAACCCTCACGCTCATCGACACCGATGGCGACGGCCGCATCCGCGTCCCCGAGATCATCAGCGCCGTCGAATGGGTGTGCGAGGCCCTCCACGACCCCGCCATCATCTTCGGCGCACGCGACACCCTTCCGCTCGATGCCATCCGCGACACCACCCTCCTGCAGGCCGCCCGTCAGATCCTTGCCACTCTCGGCACGCCCGACGCCGACCGCATCTCCCTCGCCGAAGTCGCCGATACCGCCCGCATCTTCGCCAACACCCGCTTCAATGGCGATGGCGTCATCATCCCCGCCTCCGCCGAAGACGATCCCGAAACAGCCCGCCTCATCGACACCATCATCGACACCCTCGGCAGCGTCACCGACCGCTCCGGCAGCCCCGGCATCGACAGCGAGAAGGTGATCGCCTTCTACAGCGAACTCGAAGCCTTCGATCGCTGGACCCGTATCGCCGAGGAAAACGCCGCCGCCATCCTCCCGCTCGGCGACGCCACCGGCGAGGCCGCCCGACTCATCGATACGCTCCGCGTCAAGATCGACGATTTCTTCGGCCGCTGCCGCCTCGCCAATTTCGACGCCCGTTCCGTCCAGGCTCTCAACCGCCAGGAAGACGCCTTTTCCGAAATCGCCGCCCGCGACCTCTCCATCACTTCGGAGGAATTGCGCGACTTCCCGCTCGCCCATGTCGCTTCCGGCTCCTCCCTCCCGCTCGATCAGGGCGTCAATCCTGGCTGGTCCCGGGAGATCACCGCCTTCCGCGACCGCGTCGTCCGCCCGCTTCTCGGTCCCGACCGGCGCGAACTCACCGAAGCCGACTGGCGCCGCATCTGCGACACGTTCGAACCCTTCCTGCAGTGGCAGCAGCAGAAGCGCGGGCACGCCGTCGAACCGCTCGGCATCACCCGCGTCCGCGCCCTCCTCGCCGGCGATGGGCGCGAAAAACTCGCCGAACTCATCCGCCGCGACCTCGCCCTCGAACCCACCTTCAACGCCATCGCCAGCCTCGAACGCCTCCTCCGCTTCTCCCGCGACCTGTATCGCCTCCTCCGCAACTTCGTCAGCTTCGTCGACTTCTTCGATCCCGAACGCCTCGCCATCTTCCAGGCCGGCACCCTCTATCTCGACTCCCGCGCCTGCAAACTCGTCGTCCGCGTGCGCGATCCCGCCCGCCACGCCGCACTCGCCGGGCTCTCCCGCGCCTACCTCGCCTACCTCGACTGCATCCGCCCCGGCTCCCACGAAACCCTCCAGATCGTCGCCGCCATCACCGCCGGCGACGCCGACAACCTCACGGTCGGTCGCAACGGCGTCTTCTACGACAGCCAGGGGCGCGACTGGGACGCCACGATCACCCGCATCGTGGAAAACCCCATCAGCATCCGCCAGGCGTTCTGGTCACCCTACAAACGCCTCATCCGTTTCGTCGAAGAACAACTCGCCAAACGGGCGGCCGCCGCGGATGCCGCCGCCGTGGAAAAACTCGCCCACCTTGCCGGCCAGGCGAATGCGAGCGCCGCCCAACCCGTCGCCCGCGAGTCCCGCAAGATCGACGTCGGCACCGTCGCCGCCCTCGGCGTCGCCGTCAGCGGCTTCGTCGCCACCATTACCGCCATCATCAGTGCCATCCTCGGCCTCGGCCCCTGGATTCCGGTCGCCGTCCTCGGCGTCATGCTCCTCATCTCCGGACCCTCCATGCTTGTCGCCGCCTTCAAACTCCGCCAGCGCAACCTCGGCCCCATCCTCGATGCCAACGGCTGGGCCATCAACGGCCGCGTCCGCATCAACATCCCCTTTGGGCGCACCCTCACCGAAACTGCCAAACTGCCGCCCGGCGCCGAACGCACGTTCGCCCCCTTTCAACGCAGAAAAACCCTCCCCCTGGGGCGTCCTCGTCCTCCTCGCCATCCTCGCCGTCCTCACCCTCGTCCACCTCGACAAAACCCGCCGCGGTCACTACTTCTGGCAACCCCCGGTGGAAAACACGCAAGCCCCGACCGAAACCGCCCCCTGACGCCTTCGCGCTCGTCATCCGCAGCCGGCGCGTCCGCCGCATCGGACCCCATCGGCTCCCGCGCCCTGCCAGCCTCCATCCCGTCGCGCCTCACCGGCTCGACACGGCCGCCGGCGCGGCACTGGCGCCTTCAGCCAGGTGAAACGCCCGAAACCGCGCCAGCCCCTCCGCACCCATGAAACGCTGCAGGATCTTCGGATCGGTGCGGCGCAGATCGGTCAGAAGCAGGCCGTCCAC
>RFJS01000481.1 GCA_003694825.1 Verrucomicrobiota bacterium
CCGGATGCGTTCTTCCGGCGAGAGCTGCTGGTTGACGGGGGCGTCTTTGAAGGCGAGCCCGGCAGCAGGGGTCGCGGCGCCGGCGGCAGAGGCGGCCTTGCTCGCGGATTTTCCGCGGGAGGGCGCCTTGCCGGCAGAGGCCGCGCGGGCGGCCGTCCGTTTTTTGGTGGCGGCGGGTTTGGATGTTTTCTTGCGCACGGGAACTATGTTTTTCCGAGAGGTGAAAACGGCCAGACGTTGTGCCGGTCGCCTCGCTTATCAAGCCGATACTCGGGAGCGGCTGTGACAACGCGGTTCTGGCGGGTGTGGGCTACGCATTTTCAGGGTGTGTCGCTCAGGCCGAAGGGGTCGGGCCCGGCAGCCGTTCCTCGATGTGGACGACGAGATCCCGGCCGGGAGTGCAGTCGGCCCGCATCGCGACAAAGCCGTCGCGGTGATGGTCATAGATGGGCCAGAGGGCGGAGCGATCGGTCTCGGGCAGCGTGAGGGTGTCGATTTCTTCCCGGCTGAAGAAACCGAAGCGGCCCTCGTCGATCGGAGCGGGAAGGGTGTCGATGGGGCGGCGGCATTCGAAGAGAAACATCAGCCAGTGGCCGCCGCCTTCGTAGGCGCGCTCGGCGATCATGGCGAAGAGATGGAAATCCTCGGGCGCGGCTCGCAGGCCCGCCTCTTCGAATGTCTCGCGGGCGGCGCATTCGTGCGGAGATTCGCCGTAGCGCGTTTCCACCTTGCCGCCGATCGGGCTCCAGCAGCCACGGTTGGGCGCCCTGGCCCGTTCGATGAGCAGGTGACGGCCGCGGCTGTCGCGGAGGAAAACCAGGACGCTGAGTTTGTGCGGGAGCTCGACGTTCACCCTTTCGCGGTGGCGCAGGAGCGGGCTGGTGGCAAGGTTACAAATCGGGCGGAGACCCTGCGGGGAATCCCGTAAATTTTGTTTACACAGTGCCGGGCCGGGGCTGATCTTCGGTCGCTCGATGTCCTGGATGTCTTCTGTGAAAACCTCGATCCTCTTGGCTGTGGCGGTGTGTTGTGGGCTTTCCTTCGGCGCGGCTTTGGCGCCGGCCCAGGTCCGGGCCTCGAAGGTGTCGGCGGATGTCGAGGTGCGGGAGGTGCGGTTTTCGCGGGTGCAGGCCCCTCGCGGCGGCGGAAATTGGCTGGAGGCGGCCGTGGAGCTGCGGGTGCGGGGCATGCCGGGTGGTGGCGAGGCCGGCCGCTGGGCGGAGCGGGTCGGGGTGCGGCTTGCTCTCGGGGTGGAGCGGCGCGATGGCGGGTATCGGTTTTTTCAATCGGAGGCGGAGGTCGTGGCGCTGAAGGCGGGGACGGCTGTCGTGCGGTTTTATCTGCCGCCGGAGATTGTCGAGCGGGAGCGGATCAGCGGTGCGCCGTTTGCCTGGATGGCGGAGATAGCCGTGGCCGGGGAGGCGCGGCCGGGAGGGCTCGTGTCGTCGGTGCTGCGGGATGCGACCGCGCTCGAGAGCTTCCGCAATCGGGTGAAGGCCGAGGCCGCGGCCAATGCCGGTGTGCTCGTGCCTCAATATGATTCGCCGTTTGAACACGAATACGCCGCGGACACACCGTCCTATGTCCGCCGCACCGGATCATGATGGACCTGTATATGCCGGCCATCGGGACGAGGCGCCATTGAACTGCGGAGCGAACGACCGGCTGGATCGTTGTATCTGAACCCATGAAGAGGAAACCGTTGCTGACCATCGATTGCGGGGCGAGTCGAGTGGTGGCGGCGGTCTACTCGCTCGACAGCGACGGGTTCCCGGTTCTCGAGAAGGTGTTCGTCGAGCCGCTGGATTACGATGTGGCCGACGACATGCAGTGGGTGCGAGCGGTGGGCGACGCGCTGCGGCGAATCGGCACGGTGCAGCGGTTGAGGATGCGCGCCTCCCTGATCGTGCCCGGGCACCTCACTCTGACCAAATACATCAAGGTGCCTCACGTCGATGAGACCAAGCGACGCCGTATCATCCATTTCGAGGCCAGGCAGAATATTCCGTATCCGCTCGATGAGGTCGTGTGGGATCACCAGGTCGTTCACGACGACGGCATCGACTTCGAAGTGGCGCTGTGTGCCATCAAGCGTGAGATCATCGATGCCCTGCTGCTGGAGTGCCGCGATTGCGGTTTCGACCCCGAGCGGATCGAGCCCTCGTGCATGGCGCAGGTCAACGCCTTTCGCCACTGCTATCCGGAGGCGCGCGAGACCACGCTGCTGATCAATATCGGCGCCCGCTCGACGAACCTCGTGATGCTGCGGGAGGATCGCTACTACATTCGCAACGTCACGCTGGCGGGCAGCGCGCTCACGCAGAGCCTTGCCGATGAACTCAACCAGGGGTTTGCCGAGGCGGAGGCCACGAAGATGCGGATCGTCGCCGGCGACGCGGAGGCCGATCTGCCGGACGAGGTGAGGCAGGCTTTTGCCCGCGCCCGCGCCGGTTTCGTGAACCGGCTCTCGCTCGAGGTGACCCGCTCCATCGCCAATTATCGACGCCAGACCGGGGCGGACGCTCCCACGGAGGTCTTTCTCGCCGGTTCAGGCAGCCTCGTGCCCGGGCTGGCGGCGGCTTTGTCGGAAAAGTTTCGCACCCCGATCGAGCCCTATGACGCCTTGCGCGGCGTCGCCCTGGGGGCGGGCGTGGTCGAGGGTGAGCTGCGGGCGCGCGCGCCTCAGCTCGCTGAAAGTGTCGGGGCGGCGCTCAGTCTTTGTGGCCGGGGACTGGCCACGTTCAATCTGCTGCCGGAGGACCTGCTCCGCGCCCGCGCCTTCCGGGCGAGGCAGCCGATGCTCGTGGTCAGCGGCGTGCTTGTCGCCGCCACGCTCGCCGTCCCGATACTGGTCAGCTCCGTTGCCGTCACCGCCTACCGGGAGAAACTCGCCACGCTCGAACTACAGGCGACTCCATTGCGTCAATACAGCCGGCAGATTCAGTCGACGCGCGAGGAGATCGAGCGGGTGCGCGCCGAGATCGCGGGCATCAAGAACCTGGTGGAAACGAAAGCGAATTGGATCACGTTTCTCACCGACTTGCAGGCGCGGCTCTCCAGGGTCGAGGACGTCTGGCTCGACCGGCTCGAGGTCTTGCGGCCTCGCGATCCATCCGTCCGGCAAAGCGCCCTTGCCGCGAGCGTATTCGCCGGACTGACGGCGCCGACTTCTGACGAAGTACCCGAATTGCGGTTGCACCTGACCGGGCGCCTGCTCGACAAGAACAACCCTCTGGCGCGCGTCAGTGTCGAGAGTCAGAACCGCGTCAAGTTCCTCCTCGGCAGCTTTGTCGAGTCCGACTTCATCATCAGGCTCGAGAACGAGCGCTTCGACAATTCGCGCCCGGGGCTCCTGCAGTTCGACTTCATCCTCGTCGTCAACCCGAAGCGTCCGCTCTGACACCGGTGAAACTGTTGCGCAACCATCCGATCTTCTTCGGCATCATGGCG
>RFJS01000482.1 GCA_003694825.1 Verrucomicrobiota bacterium
CGGTGCCGTGAGCGATTCGCTGCTCTCCGGGCGCGCGACTGGCGCGGGCGATTGAGCTTCGTGGCCGGGCGTGGTTTCTTCGCCGCTCCCGGCGGTATCGCCGGTGGTCTCCGGTGCGGCCGGCGCGGGTGCGGATGAAGACTCCGGTGCAGGCGGGGTGGCGGCGCTGTCGATGGGGGCCGCATCGGCCGGCGGCTCGGTCTGGGCCGGAGGTGATGGTTCGGTCGCGGGCGCGGCAGGCTTTTCCGGGATGGGTGGCGGTTCGCGCACGTTGGCAAAGGGGTTGTTTGTCAGCGTCCACTTCGGGTCGCTCAGGGTGCCGGTGAGGCGCATCTCGATCAGGTTGGAGACGGGGTCGAGCAGGGCGCCGAAGAGCTGGGTGAGCGCGCCATCGGATTCACGGAGTGGATACAGGCGCATGCGGAAAGAGAGGGCGCCGTCGGAAATGCGGTAGGTGCCCTCGCCCTGGATCGCTTCGGTCCGGCCGGTGAATTGGAGGTTGGGGAAATAGATCTCGTTTTTCCGGATCTCGAAGTCGCTGTAGGCATCGGTGAGCTGGAGGGTGCCGATGCGGATGCCGATCGGACGGAGAATATCGCCGATGGGGCCGAAGAGCCGGAAGCGGGCGAGATCGCCGTTGCGGATCCGCACATTGCCGCGGCCTTCATAGCCGGTGATGTCGGTCAGGGGGCCGGTGGCGCTCACCTCGATATCGAGCCGACCGTTGATCTGGCGTGCGGCGAAGCCCGACGGTTCGGCCTCTCCCGGAGGCGGCGGGTTTCGCCGGTCGAGGAAGGCGTTGAATGTGGATACAGCACGGTCGTAGTCGGCGTCCTCGAGGCGGGCGTCCACGGTGAGCGTGTCGTCGACGACCACGGCCCTGGCCGTGATCAGGCCGCCGGCATACTCGGCGCGGAGGTTGGGGAGCTCGACGCGGTTGTTGCGGATCGAGACATCCGTGGAGAGGGCGTCGACGGGGAAGTCGTAGTAGCGAAACTCGTTGCCGGAAGCGATGACCAGATCGATGTCCGTATCGAGCTTTCCGGCATCGTTGACGATGTCGCCGCGCGCGACGCCGGCGGGCGGGATCGAGTAGCGGTAGGGTTCGAAGAGCGCTTCGCCGCCGGGACCGAAGATCTTCGCCAGCTCGACAAGGTCGGCGGTGGACTTGAAGCGCCAATTCTGGCGGAGCGGGTCTTTCTGGCCGGTGCGGTAGAGCAGCTGCACCTCGCCATCGACGCGGCCTTCGGGGCGTCCGATCGAGGCGTCGAAAAGGTCGTAGAAATTGTGGGCGACGCGAAATCCCGACTGAAGCCAGTCGATCGCGACTCCCCGGCAGGTGATCTGCTCGGCGCGGGTGCGGCCGAGGAGACGGTAGGCGTCGTGGCGCAGCCAGTTGTTGTGGATGTCGACGTCGAAGGTTGGCGGTGGACCGGGAAAGGCGAAGTCTCCCCAGAATCGACCCCACCAGTCGCCGAACCACGGGGCGATGGCCATGGGGCGCAGGGCGCCGCGAAGCATGATGCGGATGTCGCGGGTGGGGAGGTGGTCGTGGTAAGTGCCGATGGCCCACTCGTCACCGCGCTGGATCTCCATGTGATCGACGTAGACATCCTGCAGGTCGCCGTGTCCGATGACGCGGGCGCGGTCGAGGTGGACGCCGCGGGCGAGTATCGGTCCGCTCAATACTCGGAAGCTGGCGTGGTCGAGCCTGGCTCCCGGGGCGATGGTCGCATGCGCGGTGATGTCGGGGGGCGTGTCGACCGCGGCGTAGTAGGTCACGTCGCGTCCGAGGATGCGGCTGAGTGCGGGAAGCCAGTCGCGGCCGAGGCGCGTGCGCAGGTCGATCGCGCCGGAGCGTGATTCGATGTCGCCGCGGAGGGTGGCGGCGATATTTTCGCCGGCGAAGCGGGTGAAGAGGGTGGCGCTGATTTGCGGATACTCCCGGGGACGGGCATGGATGATCGCTCCGGCGATGGCCGCCTGTTCGCGGCGGAAGTGTGCGAGCGTGGCGTCGACGCGTTCCGGCCAGGGCGATGCGCCTCCGAGCGGGGGCTGCGGCCAGAGAGCCTGGAGGCGGAGGTTGCGGGCGTGCCCGAAGGTCGGATGCCGCAGTTCGCCGACCCGGGCGGTGGCGACGAGCGGCCGCTGTGATGTGCCGCCGAAGGTGGTCTCGGCCCGCAGGAGGATGTGCCGCGCTTCGCCATATTCCTTTTCGAATACGCGGTGGGCGGAGAAGGTGATGTCGACCGCGACGCCGGCGTGAAGCGAACCGGCGAACTCGATCTCGAGGAAGGGGAGTTCGACAGCGTCGAGGTGTTGTTCATAGCGGACGGCGCGCGGGGCGTATTCGGCGAAGGCATCGAGGAGCATCTCGATGTCGGGCGGTTTGCCTTCGGGGCGTGGCGGGGCGGCGGTGTAGCTGCCGTGGGCGTTGATGGTGAGCTGGTCGATCTGGCCGACGAGGGCATCGATGGTCCACAGACCGCCGGCGTGCCGGATGCGGCCGGTGGCGATCCGGGCGACGGTTTCGGGGATGCCGCTGGGCGAGATCGAGGCGGGGCAGAGGAGTTTGACGTCCTCGATCTCCAGTTCGGCGAGATCGGGCTTGAGGGCGAGGAGTTTGAGGCGGTCGAGGGTGATGAGGGCGCGGGCGGCTTCGAAGATCGGCTCGCCGAAGCGCGAAGGCCGTAGTTGGAGCCCGGTGACATAGATGCGGCCGGTGGGGTCGAAGCGGGCGGAAGCGACGCCGAACTCCAGTCCCCGGCGGCGCAGCTCGGTTTCGATGCGGTCGACGAGGATGTCGGGCACCGGGATGTCGCGGCTGAGCAGGGTGACGGCGAGGACGAGGACGAGGCCGGCGAGAAGAAAGTTGAAGGCGTAGACCAGGAGCGTCCAGCAATGGGCGCAGGTCCGGCGAAAGACCAGCCGCCGCAGGAGGCGCGCACGCCAGGCTTTGCGTTCGGAGGGGGAGGTCACGGTGGGCTCGCCGGTCAGCCGTCCGAGGGCGGGGCGGGATCGCTGGCCGGGGTGGCGGGTGGCGTGGCGCTATCGGAGGCGGGATCTTGCGCCGGCGCCGCGTCCGCCGCCGGTTCGGCTTCGGCGGGGGCCGGGTCGGGGTCGGTCTGAGGCCCGGCGGGTTGGGGGACGGTCGGGTCGGGGGAAGGTGCTGGCGGCTGCGGCTCGGGCCGATGGAGCACGAGCGTGCTGAAGGCGTCGAGGAAGGGCTGCTCCGTGGTGAACATCAGGTGCAGGTCGGGGGCGCCGGCAGTCAGGCTGGTTCCGCCGCGGAAGTCTTCGAGGTAGAGGCGGAAGGTAGAGACCTGTTCGCCCTGGCCGCCTTCGAGCTTGATGGAGGATTCCAGCAGCCAGGTCCACGGTGTCTCGACGACGCTTCCCGGGACGGTGGGCCGGAATTCGGCGGCGAGGATGTCGCGGGCGCGGAGGTTGCGCAGCTGGGCCACGAGGGCGAGGAGAGCCTGACGCTCGGCGGGCGGCACTTCGGCCAGTGCCTCATTCCAGGGCTGGGAGGTGTCGGCGATGGCGTAGGACCACATGGTCTCATCAGTGCTGAGCCGCTTGAGAGAGAGGGAGGCGATGCGGGCGCCCTCGGGGAGTTTTTGCAGTTGGCGGTCGCGGTAGCGGTGGGGCTCGGGGTGGAGGTCGTCGGCGAGGGCGCGGTCGACGAGATAGACCGAGGGGGATTCGGAGACCCGGGCGTAGACGGTGTGGCTCTCGCGGGATTCGGCGGCGCCGAGCTGGAGGGTCTGGGAGCGGGTCGCACTGTTCTGGGCGTCGCGCTCGGTGAGAACGATCTGCCAGGAGGGGCCGGTGAGACCGTAGTTCTCGAGATCGATGGCGGAGGGGGCGTCGCTGACAAAGCCGCGCTCCGGAATGGCCTGAAGGTCGGCGAGTTCGTCGATGAGGCGCTGGATGATGGCTTCGTCGGCCGGCAGGGTGAGCAGACCGCGCTCGGGGGAGCGGGAGACGACCTGCCAGCGGCCGGTTTCGAGGCGTTGCAGGGTGATGGCGGGCCGGCCGGCGGGCAGGATGGCGATGGACTGGAGCCTGGTCGGGTCGAAGTCGAGCAGGTGGCGGTCCCGCAGGCCGATCTGGGCGTTGCGCAGTTCGTCGAGGAAATCGATGTCGGCGGTGAAGACGGTGGGGTTGTCGTCGCGTTTGGCGTAGTGGAGGGTCGGAGACTCGGCACCGGGGACGGGGGCGCCGATGAGGAGGGATTCGCGCCGCCCATTGCCCTGGAAGGTCACGGTGAAGGCGGGGGAGGTGAGGCCGAGGAGGTTGAGGTCGGCGGCGGCGGGTTCTAAGGAGGCGACCTTCAGGGAGAGAATGCGGTTGACGAGTGTCTCGACGGCGGCGTCGTCGGCGCGGGCGAGCACGGGGGTCTCAAGTTTCCAGCGGTCGCCGTCGCGGGAGATCCAGATGCGGAGGTTGCCGGCTTCGGCGAGCTGGATGCTCCAGGATTTGATCTCGAACAGGGGCAGGTAGAAGACGGCGCCGCTGCGGAATTCCTCGAGGGAGAGGCGCAGAGAGTCGAGCAGGGACTGGGCGACGACGTAGACGCGGTCGCCGTCCTCGGGCATGACGTAGAGGCGGTTGCCGACGTCGGTGATGCGGCCGATGAGCAGGGAGCGGCGCTCGCCGCGGCGGCCGTAGGTGAGGCGGCCTTCGGCGGGGTCGAGGCCGAAGTCGGCGAGAGTCTGGCCGCTTTCGGCGAGGGAGTCGACGGGGAAGCTGGTCTCGCGCTCGAGGAACTGGAGCTGGGTGAGCAGGCGGTTGACGGCGAAGTAGTTGGCCGGCCAGCGGACGGGGTCGATCAGCTCCCAGCCATTGGCGCCTTGCTCGAGGACGACGGAGGAGGCGGGGTCGCGAAAGGCGATTTCGAGGTAGTCGAGGTCTTCGGCGTCGGGGCCGAGGAGGTGGACGCGGCCGGCGGCGTAGGCGCGGCGGGCGTCCCACTGGCGATTGTAGTAGTAGGCGATGGCTCCGAGGCCGACGACGAGGACAAGGAGAAAGAGGGTGACTTTCGTGCGCATGCGTGTGGCGGCGTTGCTGCGTGGGGATTCAGCGCCTTCGGGAGAGGTAGACGATCGTGCCGATCAGGGCCACGACAAGCGAGGGTCCGAAGAGGATCGCGATGCGGGCGAGGGCGAGCTGTTCCTGACTGAGGGTGAGCTGGAGGCGTTCGACGGGGCGTGCCGGGATGTTCAGGCGGCTGTCGCGGGCGAGAGCCCAGTTGATGGCGTTGAGGAAGAGGGTGAAGTTACCCGTGGACTGCACGATGCGGTGGTTGGCGATGAAATCGGAGTTGCCGAAGACGATGATGCGGCCGCCGGGGAGGTTGATGCCGATTTTCGACTCGAGTTTACGCTCGGCGACGGTGGCGAGCTTGATGGGGCCGCGCAGGTCGCGCCGCGGATCGAAG
>RFJS01000483.1 GCA_003694825.1 Verrucomicrobiota bacterium
ATGATTGCCAACCAGAGCATGGATACCCGAACGCTGAGTGATTCCACACTGGCGACGCATCTGCTGGATGAACTCGCCGACTTCGTGCGCCGCGAACAGGCCCATCAATGCGAGGCGTTCGAACGTCTCTGGGCCAAACCGGAGGCTGACCGGGTGCTCGAAGGCCGCTGCATCGTCGGCCTCGAAGTGGCCGGGCCGGTCGGCGACGGGATCTGGCGCCTTCGCTGCGCGGAAAACGACGCCTGCTTTCGCGAAGGCGATCTCGTCCGCGTGCATCAGGGCAACCCCCGCAACCCGCTGCTCGACGCCGTCATCGTCACGGCCGAGGACACGACCGTGGATCTCAAGCCCTGGTCCAAAGCCAGCCTCAAGGCGCTCCAGCCCGGGCTCCGCGGCCTCGTCATCGACCCCTCCTGGCTCGACCTCACGAAGATGTATCTCGATGCGCTCGAGGCGGTGGAAAAGTCCGAGCGAGGCCGGGAACGCGTGCTCCCTCTCCTTGCGGGAACGCGCCGTCCGAAACTCGATTCCGTCGAAATGGACGCCGCCATGGCCGCCGCCCGCGAGGACGGCTTTGATGAAGCGCAGGCCGAAGCCGTCGCCAGCGCCTGCGCCAGCGACTCCTGCTGGCTGGTGCACGGTCCGCCCGGCACCGGCAAGACCCGCGTCCTCGCCCGGATCGCCACTCGCCTCGTCGCTCAGGGCGAGCGCATTCTCGTGACCAGCTTCACGCATCGCGCCATCAACAATCTGCTGGAGGCGATCGCCGCCATGGGTGTGGAACGCCGTCTCATCGCCAGGATCGCCCCGGCTCAAGATCCGCGGCTGGGCCTCCCCCAGTTCGAGAGTTTCCACGGGTGCCCACTCGATGGATGCGACTCCGGCTATGTCGTCGGTGCGACCCCCTTCGCGCTGCGCACCCACCGCCTGCGCGACGTGGATTTCGATCGGGTCATTGTCGATGAAGCCAGCCAGGTCACCCTGCCCCTGGCCGCCATGGCCATGCTCGCCGCCGACCGCTACATCTTTGCCGGCGACGACAAGCAGCTGCCGCCCGTGTCGCTGACGCTCGACCCGCAGGAAGCGGTGTCGATGTCGATCTTCGGCCGGCTCACGGGAAACGGATTCGACACGCTGCTGCCCGTCACCCGGCGTCTCAACGCCGAGCTGTGCCGGTGGCCGAGCGAAACCTTCTACCTGTCGCGCCTGAAGCCGCACCCCATGGCGGCGGCCCGCCGTTTTCCCGGAACGGTGCCCGGCAGTGGCTTCGCCGACGCCCTCGGCCCGGAGCCCGGCCTGGTGTGGATGGCCGTCCCCCACGAGGGCGCCCGGACCTGCGCAATGGAGGAGGTGACGCTGCTCGCCGACATGATCGCCGAACTCGTGCGCGGCGGCGTTCCGCTGCGCGAGATCGGCGTCGTCGTCCCTTTCCGGCGACAGGCGCGGCTGCTGCGGCTCAACCTTCGGGGCAAGCTCGGCCCGCACGAAGCCATCGGCGAACTGGTCGCCGACACCGTCGAGCGCATGCAGGGGCAGGAGCGCGAGGTTGTGTTCCTCAGTTTCGCCACCTCCGCGCCGGATTTCGCCCGGAGCATCCAACGGTTTCTCTTTCAACCGCAGCGTCTCAATGTCGCGGTGACGCGCGCCCGCACGAAAGTCGTCATCCTCGCCAGCCCCGCTCTCGCGGATTACGCACGGCGGGAAAGCGACGACCCCGGAGCCGCGACTTTCGTCAGCCTGCTCGAGCGCGCCCGGCGCATCGATGTCGACCTGCCCGGCGCAGCCACCCCGGAGTGTTGAGCGATGGCGCGGATATCACCAGATCCGCTGGTCGGCTCGATCGCCCCTGAGGTCCACAAGGTCTATCGCGCGCTTCGAGCCATTCCGGGCGACGACGTCGCCGCCTGGGTGAGCATGCCCCTGCCCGGCAGCAGCGACCGCCCGGAATTTCTCGCGGTCTATCGAGGCGGGACCGCCTTCGTCATCGCGGTCGCGACAGTCGGCCAAAGCGAAGCCGAAGAGATCGTGCACGGCGGCTTGTTCTCCATGGGAAAACATAGCCCCGGGGATCTCGCCCTGCCCCAGCGCACGATGACACGCGAGTTCGTCACCGCCATTCTCGGAGAAGACGGCGCCGGTGATCCCGCGACGCGATCCATCGTCCCGATCGTCCTCTTCCCGAACGTCGCCAACGCCACCCTGCGCGACGCGTTTCGCATCAATCCCCTCGAGGGCATCTACTGGATCGGCCGGGAGCATACCAACGCCGAGGGGCTGCTGCGCTGCTTTCAGCGGCTCTCCCATGGGCATCTCACCGATGGCGTCCTCGCCGAGCTGCGCGCCCGTTTCACCCCGGAAAGTGTCATCCCCGAACGCTTTGTCGCCGCCCGGCAACGACGCGATCGAGGTCTGCGCGCCCGCCTCGCCCCCTTGCTGCTCGACTACGACCAGGAATGGTGGACCAAACACCGGCTCGCCCTGCCCGACGACTGCAAACTCGACGTATCCGACGCCCCCGTCTCCGGCCCCGAGGCGACACTCGTCACGGGCGTCGCCGGCAGCGGCAAATCGCTCGTGCTCCTCTACCGCGCCTGCCACCAGGCGCGCCTTCGCCCGGACAGCCGGTCTCTCGTGCTCACGCACAACCGCGCCCTGCGCCGGGAGCTCGAACAGCGTTTCGGCGAACTCGGCCGCCCGCCCAATGTGGAATGGGCGACGTTCTTCTCGTGGGCGAACCGTTATCTCGCCGAGGTCACACCCGTCCGCAAAGTCGTCCAGTACCGGGTTCGTGACGACATGATCGGCGCCGCCGCCCGCCCCGTCTTCGGCACTATCGAGCCGCGCCAGATCGACTTTCTCGAAGAGGAATTCGACTGGATGCTCGACCGAGACATCCTCACCTGCGACGCCTATCTCCGCGCCGATCGCACCGGCCGCGGCGTGCGCCTCACCGAGGCAGACCGGCGCAAGGTCTTCCGTGTATTCGAAAACTACCGCCACGCCCTCTGTGCCGCCGGCTGTGAGGACTGGGCCGGGCGGGCCCTGCGATTCTGGCATCTCGTGCGCGACGGCAAGATCCGCCTGCGCCCCTACGACTTCATCTACGTCGACGAGGCTCAGTTCTTCGCTCCGGTCTGGTTCCTCGCCCTGCGCCGCGTGCTCAAGCCCGGCACCGGCCGACTCTTCCTCGCGGCCGATCCCACCCAGGGGTTTCTCAAGCGCAGGCAGTCGTGGCTCTCCTGCGGACTGGAGTTGCGCGGACGCTCCACGCGCCTGCGTCGCTCCTACCGCAACACCCGCCCCATCCTCGAGTTCGCCGCAACCTTCTATCAACTGCGGCTCGGGACCGACGACGACGAGATCAACCTGCCCGGCGACGATGAACTCGCTTCCGCACCCGAAGGCGTCCCGCCGCTGCTGCTGCGCCTGACATCCCGCCAGGACGAACTCACCCGCGTCGCCAACGAAATCCGTGTCTGCCTCGCCGAAGGCATTCCCGCCGCCGACATCCTCCTCATCGTCGCCTCGGGACAACGCGCCCGCAACGCCGTCGAAAGCCTCCAGCGCCTCCTCGGCCCCGAGCGCGTGTCCGACGCCCGCCAGGCCAGTCCCGCCGACCGCATCCGCGTCTGCGCTCTCGACGGAGCCACCGGAATTGAGGCCCCGATCGTCTTTCTCGTTGGCATCGAAGAACTGCTCGCGGCAGAAGCGGCCCTGCGCCTCTCGCCCGAGCAACGCGAAGAGCTGATTCGTGACAACACGCGCCGGCTCTACATGGCCTTCACCCGCGCCGCCTGCCGCCTCGTGGTCACATGGACCAGCCCCTCGCTCCCTCCGTGGTGGACGGAAGCCGGCGGCACGACTGAGGGCCGCCCCGCGCCTTCCCTCCCCGCGAAACGGGCATCCGCCTGATCACCGCGGCGGCCGTATCCGGTTTTCGCTTCCGCTCCCGGCCCCATCACCCGCCCGCGCCCGGCCCGGTCGACCGCCGGCGCGCCACGCTTGCGGTCGGCCCCATTCCCGGTTATCCATTTCCTTCGTCGAAACGATACGCCGCGGCCCGCCCCGCGTCCGGCCCCCCCCGCCGCTCCATGCCCTGCGCCACCCCGCCTCTTCTCGCCGTTCCCGGCTCGCTGCCGGACTTCTGGCCGCACCGCGTCATCTTCTTCGCCAACCTCCGCTCCCTCTTCTTCGGCAACAACGCCGAGACCGACGAACTCTGCCACACGGTGGGCAACGTCGACTCCTACGGCGGCCGTCTCCTGCCCATACTCAACGTCCTCTTCCGCGGTTCGGGAAACATCCTCGTCCTCGAGTGCGAACCCGACGCCGCCCTGCTGCGCTACTTCAGGAACCGGCTCGGGCTGAAACCGCCGGAATACCGCGTCATCGACCACCGCACCTACCAGGAAATCGGCCGGCTCGCCCGGTCCGGCACCGCCCGCGACATCGAGGCCCGCCTGCCCGCAATCCGCGACTGGTCCGGCGCCGTCATCGATGGCTACGTCACCGACTCCACGCTCACCGCCATCGCCGACACCCACGCTCTTCGCACCCTCTGCTCTCCGGAGGGGAGCTGGCGGGGAAACAACAAACTGCTCCTGCATACATTTCTCGAGCAATCCGGCCTCCCTGTATTCGAGACGATCATCGCCACGACGCCGGCCGACCTGCCCGGCGCACTTGCCGCCCTGCACGACAGAGGCTTTCGCCGCGCCGTCGTCAAAGCGCAGATCGGCGCCTCGGGCATCGGCTTGCGCCGCGTTGACCTCCCCGCCTCCTCCGCGGAAATCGCCCGGATCCCCGCGATGCTCTTTCATGAAGGTCCGTGCCTCGTGCAGGGCTGGATCGAGCCCGGCGTGAATGATGTCGCCGCCATCCGCAGCCCGAGCGTCCAGCTCTTCGTCGGCGACGATTCGATACACCTCTATGACCTCACCGAACAGATCCTCAGCCGCGACAGCATTCATGAAGGCAACGAAGCCATCCCCCGCTTCCTTCGGCGCGACGCCGCCCTGAAACACGACATGCTCGCGATCACCGGCGCCGCCGCCCGCTGGCTCCACGCCCAGGGCTACCGCGGCCCCGGCAGCGCCGACTTCGTCGTCGCCTTCGACCGCGACGGCCGCGCCCATCCGCCCATTCTCTGTGAGATCAACGCCCGCATCACCGGCGCCACCTATCCGGCCGTCCTCGCCCGGCTCCTCGCCCCCGCCGGAGCGTGGCTGATGCGCAACATCCGCTTCCCTTCGGCGCCCGCCGGCACCGCCATCCTGCAGGCGCTCGACACCGCCGACCTCCTCTATCGCCGCGGCGCCGCCACCGGCCTGCTGCCCATCAACTTCAACCCGCACCCCCGGGGCGGCATCGCCAAGGCCCAGCTCCTCGCCCTCGCCCCCTCCCTGCGAGAATGTCGCCAGATGATCGATACTCTTCCCGACCGGCTGCATCTCGAAATCACCCATGACCGCGATTAGCGAAACCACCGAAAGCTCGCTCGCCGAACGGCTCACCGCCCTCACGCGCGACCTCATCCTCATCCGCAGCACCCACACCCACCCCGAAGAGCGTCGGCGCGCCTTCGGCTTCCTGCGCAACCACCTCGACCCGCTCCCCGGCATCAAAACCGAAAGCCACTTTTGCGACGGCTTTGAATCCCTCGTCGCCCGGCCGGCGGACGCCGTCATGCCGGAGATCCTTTTCTGCGCGCACATCGACGTCATCGAGCATCCGCATCAGGAGACCTATGACAGCCGCATCGAGAACGGCCGCATCGTCGGTCCCGGGGCCGGCGACATGAAAGGCTCCCTCGCCTGCCTGCTCGACCTCTTCGTGCGCCTCCATCACGCCACCCCCGGGCTCCCGCTCGCCCTCGCCGTCACCTCCGATGAAGAGCTGGGCGGCGAATGCGGGTTCCGCCACCTTTTCGATGACATCGGGCTGCGCTGCGGCGTCGCCCTCCTTCCGGATGGCGGCGCGCCCAACCGCGTGACGATCGAGGAAAAGGGCATCCTTCACCTTGTATTGAAAAAGCGGGGCCGCGCCGGTCACGCCGCCCGCCCCTGGCTCGCCGACAACCCGCTGCTCCCCATGATGCGGCAGGTCGAGCGGCTCCATGAACACTTCCGTTCCCTCGGCCCCGACACCCCGCCCGCGATCGACGGCGCACACTGGTTCCCCACCTGCGCACCGACGATCGTGCGCACCGACAACGACGCCATCAACCGCATCCCCGACCTCGTCGAAGCCGTCCTCGACATCCGCTTTCCCCGTCCCGAGACCGTCGCTTCGATCGTCGAGCGCGTGCGCTCTCAGCTCGATGACGACACGGAGATGGAGGTCGTGATCTCGGCGGAACCCTCGCACCTCGCGCCGGATCCCCGCTTTCTTGCCATCACCGCGAGGATCACCGGCCTGCCGGTCCAGCGTGTCCGCACCTCCGGGGGCAGCGACGCCCGTTTCATCGCCGCCCACAATATTCCCGTCCTCGTTTCCCGCCCCGCCGTCGGCAACCTCCACGCAACCGATGAATGGATCGACATCGCCTCGATGGTCACGCACTACCGCATCTGTGAAACCTACGTGCGCGAACGCCTCGGGATCGGTTGACCGCCTGCCTTCCCCTTGTAGGTTTTCGCCCGTGACATCCGATCCCGCTCACCCACCGGTCCGCCACAACGAGGCGGAACACCGCTTCGAAATCGCCATCGACGGCGAACTCGCCCACGCCGATTACGAGGAGCGCGAAGGCACGCTCGTCTTCACCCACACCTGGGTCCCCCCCGCATTGCGCGGCCGGGGTCTCGCGGGCCCCATGGTGCGCGCCGGCCTGGAGATTGCCCGCCGACGAGGATCCAGGGTCATCCCCCGGTGCAGCTACGTCGCCCGTTACATCGAGAGACACCCCGAATACGCCGATCTTCTCGCCGACGATTCCTCCTGATCGATCGGAGGCTCACCGCCGGGGGCCGTCCCGGCGCTGCAGGCGCGACCCGACAAATCCCACCACCGCCATCGTCCCAGCCGTGATCCCGAGGATCTTCCAGATGAGCACATCATCCGTCCGTTCCCCGGAGAGAAAGGTAAACGCCCGCCAGACGAAATACACGGCCGACGCCATCAGCAGCATCGCGCCGAGCGGGTGCTCCCGCACCGCGTCGAAAAACAGCAACACGAGCACGAGAATCACCGCGCCGAGAAATATCCAGAAGAGGGTCATCGCAACGCCCGGTTTCTACCCGGATTGTCGCCGAAACACCAGCGCCGTGTCCGGCCGGCGCACGCCCTTTCCGCCGGTCCGGCGCCACTCGGCGGAAAATTTGTGCAAAACCGCGGGCCGGCGCGATTGCCGTTTGTCATGGCAGACCTGATAACGCAGGCTTTCCCCTCGCCCCCGGAAAACAAGCACCCCACAACGCTCAACCTCACTTGACGATGCTTCAGCTCTTTTCGGCCAGGCGGCCAGCATCATCCCGCCGGGTGTCCGGCATCCTGCTCATCGGCCTCACGCTCCTCGCCCTCCTCGCCGTGCCGCGGGCTCGAGCGATCACCGTGCGCCCGCCCACGTTCGACGAACTCGTCGCCGAGGCCGGTGCCATCGTGCGCGGACGTGTCATCGCCGTGGAGCCCTTCCGCACCCTCAGCGCCGACGGCACGCCGATCATCAAGACCCGCGTCACCTGGCAGGTCGAACGCGCCCTCAAGGGTGCCGAAGACCGCCAGACACTGACGCTCGAGTTCCTCGGCGGCACGATCGGCGAAGACAGCCTGCACGTCGGCGGCATGCCCGTCTTCCGCCCCGGCGAGACCGACTACCTCTTCACCGAACCGAACACCCGGGTCATCTGCCCGCTCATCGCCGCCGGTCACGGCCGGTATCGCGTCCTCACCGACCCGGCCACCGGTTCCGAATTCATCGCGCGCGACAATCGCCTGCCGCTCACCGCCGTGACCGAGGTCAACGCCCCGCTCCACGCGACCGCGTCCGCCTCCAAGACCGCCGCCAGGGGCCTCAGCCCGGAAACCTTCGAGTCGCTCATTCGCCAGACGCTGGCGCGCATCACAGCAAGTCGCCATGCCAGGTAGCCGCCGCGCCCTCTTTGCCGTCATCACCGCCGCCCTGACCGCCGCGGTGGCCCGGAGCCACGTGATCGAAGGCGGCTGGCCCAGCGGCTCCATCGAGATGAACCTCATGCTCGATGCTTCGCCGGCCGCCCCCGCCCTTCCCGCGCGAGGACTCACCGACAAGGCCGCCTCGTGGAACGCCGCCGTTCTCCCCGCCCTCGACGCGTGGAACGCCCACATGGAGCGGTCAAAGTTCACCGGCATCGTCCGCACCCGTTTCGAGGCCGCGCGAAGCAATGGCCGCAACGAGGTCTTCTTCGCCAACGACATCTATGGCGAGGCCTTCGGCGACCGAACCCTCGCCGTCGCCCTCAGCAACCAGACCGGCACCTTCGGCCTGCGCTTCGTTGAATCCGATGTCATCTTCAACGCCAGCGAAACGTGGGACTCCTATCGCGGCAACCTCCGCAGCGCCATCGATATCCAGCGCGTCGCCCTGCATGAGTTCGGCCATGTCCTCGGCCTCAACCACCCCGATCAGGACACCCCGGCGCAAGACGTCGCCGCGATCATGAACTCCCAGGTCGGCAACCTCTACACGCTCCAGGACGACGACATTGAAGCGGCGACGATCATCTACAACGCCTCGGTCGGACTCCCCGCCATCACCACCGACCTCGCCCCGCTCACCCTCCAGGAGGGCGAATCCGGCGAACTTTTCCTCGGCCTCGACGGCATCCTGCGTCCCGGCGGCAGCGACGTGCTCAAATTCGCCTGGTTCTTCCAGCCGGCCGGCGGCAGCCCCGAGTGGCTCTTCACGGTCAAGGACCCCTTCATCAAGCTCGGCGCCGCCCAGCCCGAGGATGCCGGCAGCTACTTCGTCAGCGTCGAGACCCCGCAGGGCGAGGTCCGCAGCCGCACTGTCACGGTCACGGTTGCCCCGCGGGCCAAATCCCCCGCCACCCGCCTCGCCAATCTCTCCACCCGCGGCATCGCCGGCAGCGGCGACCGCGCCCTCATCGTCGGCTTCGTCATCACGGGCACCGAGCCGCGCCGCATCCTCGTGCGCGGGATCGGCCCCTCGCTCGGAATCCCCTCGGCCATCAGCGATCCCGTCCTCGACCTCACCTCCGGAGCGGGCACGACAATCGCAGCCAACGACAACTGGGAAGACAATGGCCAGGGCCCGGCCGTCAGCGCCGCATTCGCTCAAGCCGGCGCTTTTGAGCTCGAGCCGGGCACAACGGACGCCGCTCTCATCGCCACGCTCGAGCCGGGAACCTACACCGCCCTCATCCGCCCCAAAGACGGCCAGGAGGGGCTCGCCCTCGT
Source organism: Verrucomicrobiota bacterium (assembly GCA_003694825.1). Classification (GTDB taxonomy): domain Bacteria; phylum Verrucomicrobiota; class Verrucomicrobiia; order Opitutales; family Opitutaceae; genus J108. The sequence goes on from RFJS01000483.1 coordinate 9,397, forward strand.
CGAAGCCTACGACCTCGATGCCGACACCGTCAGCGGCAGCCGGCTCGTCAACCTCTCCACCCGCGGCTACGTCGGCACCGGCGACAACATCCTGATCGGCGGCTTCGTCGTCACCGGCAACGGTCCCCGGCGCTACCTGCTCCGCGCCGCCGGCGACCTGCTGGGTGAGCAGGGCGTGAGCGACTTCCTCGACGACACCACCCTCGATCTCCTCGACGCCGGCGGGCGGCTCCTGCGCCGCACCGACGATTGGGACTCCCCCGCCTTCCTTCAGGCTACGCTCTCCGCCACATTCGATGCGGCCGGAGCCGTGTCCTTTGCCGACCGTCAGGAATCCGCCCTGCTGCTCACCCTCGAGCCGGGTTTCTACACCCTCCACCTCGCCGGCTTCGAGGGGCAAAGCGGCATCGCCCTGCTCGAGATCTACGAACTCGATCCCTGAGCGCACCCAAAGTGCGTTCCCATCCCGGACCCGGGACGTTTCGGCCCGGTCCGGATGCGCGCTGGCGAAACCTGTGCCGCGGGTTGCCGGATCCGCCCCGCCCGCCACACTCCCGCTCATGCCCGCCTCCGCGCTTCAATACCTCGCCAGCCACGAAACCGACCTCGTCGAAGACCTCGCCGCCCTCGTGCGCATCCCCAGCCTCTCCGGCGCGCCGGAACATCGCGCCGACCTCCTCCGGGCCGCCGCATACGTCACCGACCGCCTGCGCGCCGCCGGCCTGGAGCATGTCGAAACCCTTCCCACCGGCGGCCACCCCGTGATCTACGCCGACTGGCTCCACGCCGGCCCCGATGCCCCCACGGTCCTCCTCTACGGCCACTACGACGTTCAGCCCGCCGATCCGCTTGAACTCTGGGAATCACCCCCCTTCGCACCGGCCATCCGCGACAACCGCCTCTACGGCCGCGGCGCCGCCGACGACAAGGCCGGCGTCTGCGCCGCCATCGCCGCCCTCGGCGCGATGTTCGCCTCCGGCGACCTTCCCAGCGTCAACGTGAAGATCTGCTTCGAGGGCGAAGAGGAAATCGGCAGCCCCAACCTCGAACCGCTCCTCGAGCGCGAACGCGGCCGGTTCGCCGCCGATCTCGTCATCAGCGTCGACGGCGGCCAGTGGTCGCCCGACCAGCCCCAGGTCATCCTCGGCCTGCGCGGCATGATCGGCCTCGAGCTGCACGTCCGCGGCCCCGCCCACGACCTGCACTCCGGGCTCTTCGGCGGAGCCGTTCTCAACCCCCTCGAGGCCCTCGCGCGCCTCCTCGCCTCGATGCGCGCACCGGACGGCCGCATCACCGTCGATGGCTTCTACGACGACGTCGTCGAACCAA
>RFJS01000484.1 GCA_003694825.1 Verrucomicrobiota bacterium
ACGTAGGTGTAACCCACGGGGGTCAGCAAGACATCGAACACCTGCTTCCAGGTGACATCGCGAAGCTTAAGAGAAGCTCGTCCCTCCAGCGTTTCCGGGATGACGAGGTTCAACTCGAAGAGGTCCGCGATATTCCGCAGAATCGTGCGGATCTCTGCATCCGGAAAATCAACAGACAGCGTCTCGGAATCCCGGTCTCCCGTGACACCGGCCCCCTCAGCCTCGCCCATATCGACGGCCGGAGCCGGGTCGCTGCTCTCCTGCGAATACCCTGAACCCGCGAATACAGCGAATCCCAGGGCAACTACTGCTATTTTTAGGATCTTCATTACCAGTGCTCCATTATTTGAAGTAGCGCTGCATTTCGTGGTTGTTCAGCCGCAGCGTGTAGGAATTCCGTTCAATCGACGTGATGGTTATGCGATAAACCGCTCCTTCGAATGTGACGGAAATTTGATCGCCGGATCGGAAACGCTTCCCCCCCAGCAGGAGAAAATGCTCACCGCCGATAAGCATTGTCCCCGTCGGTTGTATCATCGGCGCAACCTTTTCGAGCACCTCGCGGTCCGACCGTCTTGATGACAGCATCGTTTCCGGCTTCCTGGCTGGCGCCACTTCCTGCACGGGAACATCCGGGCGGTAAAACGGATCCGGCAGATCCTTCACCAATGACTGCCAGCGGGCTTGCCGATCGGCCAATACCTCATCGGCGGCCTTGAGAATCGCAGCACGGCGATGGGGAGAGGCCACGCCTCCTCCAGCAGCGAAGACACTGCCCGCAAGCTGGTTCAGAAGACACACAGCCAGCGCCGGTGCGAGAAATGCTTTTGTTATCGAGGCCATCCGAGAAGCTCGAGGTTGATGGAGAGATTTACCGTAGACTTCGCCGTTTCACGGCCGCGCTGTAGCGTGAAGCTTTTCAACCGATAAATGCGCGGGCCGCTCTCCAGCTCGTCAAAATAGGCGACGATCTGGTGGAAGGTTCCGGAAACGATGGCACTGTAACCAACACCGCGAAAAACGGTGTTCTTCTTGCCACCCTTATCGGTTTCCGCGAGCTGTCGAAGGTCGGCAAGGCTAACGCCGGTCTCCGATTCGAACTGATAAAAGTATTTCAGATTGAGCGCCAACTCGGACGGGCGAACCACACGCTCCTCGAGTTTCGCAACATAAGCTCGCGCAGCCTCGAGGTCTTCCTCGAGATTGGTCCCCGCGACGAGATTGTGCTCCACCCGCATAAGCTTGGCGGCCACCTCGTCATGTCGGGCCTCGAGGTCCGAGATGAGGTCCATCCGGAAGTAGTAAGCAAGAAAGCATGCAATCAGAACGATGACCGATCCGCAGACGATCGGATACCGTTTGATCCGTTCAATGAGATCCTGGGTCGTCATGCCGTTTTACCCTTCTATTTGCCGCCAGCCTCAGGGCTGAGGTGGATCTCAAACTGCAACCCCTGGGCAGACGGGTTACGCAGCAGGCTGGTGAGTTTCACATTCGGGAACTGTTTTCCCACGACGGGGTCGTTGCGGAGGACATCGAGGTAGGCATCGAGCCGGGAGCTGGCGGTTTCCGACAGGCCGCGGATGTTTCCCTGCAGCGTCATGGACTCGCCATTATAGGTGATTGTCGTGAAATCCATGGTGATCGGCAGAGAACGGCTCAGCGCAATGAGCACCTCCGATGCCTTAAGCGAGCTCTTCATGAACTCATGGCTCTCCGTGAGCTTTTTCGCCGCCTCCATGAACTCGCGATTCAACGCGAGGTAGCGGGCGTTCTCCTGCCGTGTCTCCTCGATGCGGCGCTCGGCCGCTTCAATATCCCGACGGATGCTGGCCGCAGTGTATTCACGAAATGCGGTCATGAGCAGCGCCGCCACCGCCAGGGTCGCACAGATGACGTTGAGAAAGAAACTGGTGCGGACAACTTTCAGGTCCGGAAGCAACTCCGGATTGCGAAAGTCCGGATGCCATCGCGGCAATACCGCCGGCTCGCTCTTGCGTTTAAGCTGCAGCTTCATTTTCCGTCGGCGCGTAGTTGCCCATGAGACTGAACAGGCCAGTCCACGAGGTATCCAGGTTATCGATCGTCACTCCGGGACCACACTCGATTCCCATGGAAGCGAGCCAGCTCCGGAAGTTGATGGCGAAGCGTTTCATGCCGAGAATGTCGGCCAGGGCCTTCTCGACCCACGAAGCGGCGGAGGGCAGCTGCGTGCAGCACAACTGCGTCACGGACTGGCCCGTCTGCACTTCGTAGAAGCCGATGGAAGCCTGCAGCTCGCGGATGATTCGCTTGAGCAGCTGCGGGGCCATCCCGGTAAAATCGAAGGTGTTCGAATAGAAGAGCTTTCGCGCTGCATCCTCGTCCTTGAGCCCCAGCTCCTGTTGAATCTGAGGCATGACGGCATCGAGCCCATACGCGATGGGGCGCGTGACTTCGACCGCTTCGGCGGTGACGACACACACATGCGTGGACTCGGCACCGATCTCGAGAATCAGCGTGGGCGCTTTCGTTTCCGTCAGAGCCAGGTTGTGCTTCACGCCACCGATCGCGGCGATCGTGCCGATTTCCAGACGATCGGGATACAGTCCCAGTTCCAAAAGTCCCTCCTGGGCGGCGATAAGTTCCTGCGTGGGGGCACCGCAGACGAGGATATCCTTCGGCGGATTCGGCAGGACGCTGACATCGGCCCCGTCCGTGGTTGAAAGTGTGAAGAGGCTGTAGTTCGCCGGCTCGATCTTCAGCGTCTCCTGAACGTGCTTCTCGAGATACTCGGCATCGCGAAATTTGCGCGGATCCACCGCGACGCGGGCTACGATGCGATTCGGCGGATAAACCGCACAAATGCCCTGGCTGTAGCCATTGGACTTTGCACCGGTCATCTCCCGAATGCGCTGTGCCGCCGCCTCGAGATTGTCTTTCGCAATCGCCTCGAGGTTTTCGATGATGAAAGGTGGCTGACTCGACGTCGTAACCGCGAGACGGAGAGTATCGCCGGCCACGTCGACAAAGAGCCCTTTTGACTTCGATCCAAACTTCATGATTTCCAGGTGTGTGGCGGTCATCGGCGACACCGGACCGCTCGAAAATGGCTATCGGCCCACCCGGAAATCGGTTGAATTAACAATTGGGTAAAAGACCTTGGTCAGGGTGGCGGTTTCCACCCGAATCACCCGGGAAGCGTCCCAAAAAAGAAAGACCTCCGGGGCGGCTCCCGGAGGTCAAAGTGAGCTGAGGGCTGTCTTTCAGGCCGACACATCCCGACAACCGATCCAGCCGTCGGGTGGATGTGCGCCGAGAGACCGCCGTTGACTCCGCACCGGCGGTCACAAGGCCCAGGCACAAGCGATTACCACGTACGCTTCTTGTGGCGGTTCGCCTTCATGCGCTTACGGCGCTTGTGCTTGTTCATCTTCAAACGACGCTTCTTTTTAAGATTACCCATGTTTCGTGCGGAAACTTTTGAGTCAGTCAGGCGGAACGGGGGCCTGACAAGGCAAATTTTCTGACAGGTGCGGATTTATTTCCGCCTCATCCGAGGCTCTCGGCACCGAGGTGCTTCTCCAACAGCGAAATCGCCACCGCCAACGTCTTTGGCCGCGGGCAGTGAATCACGACCGGATCTTCCCCCTTC
>RFJS01000485.1 GCA_003694825.1 Verrucomicrobiota bacterium
CTCGCTGCTCGCCGTCGACTGTGCCTCGGCAGAGAGCACCAATGACGAAGCGAGACCTACATACAGACCATACTTGAGCCACCCGCGACCCGCGGGGGCGGAATATTGTGTTTTCATAGACGTTCTTGGTTCTCAGGTCCGGGAGTCGGCCGACCCCCGCGGTTTCGTTCACGGTGAAAACTCTTCCGGATGCGACGAATTTCAAATTTCATACGATGGGAGACTGTTTTGCTGCGACAAACAGCCCTCGAGGCGCGACGAACATCCCGATTTTCCCGATAAAAATTACCTAAATGTAAGACAGATCGGGTCGATGCTTGGCGTTTTGGTTTGGTTTCAGCTGCCGACCGAACGCTCGACCGTGACCTGCCTTTCCGCGACGGCGGCGCCCGCTTCACCAGCGCCCGCAAACTCCCGCAAAAACCGGGCGTAGACCTCCGCCACCCGGGCAAGCTCTGCGACCTGCACGCGCTCATCGTCGCCGTGGCAGTTCTCTCCACCGGGCCCCCACCCGAGCGTCGGCAACCCCGCCTCTCCCGCAAAAAAGAAGGAATCATTGAAGCCCGAGGAAACGGTAAACCGCGGCCGCTCGCCGCACACCTTTTCGAGAATGCTCCCGAACTTCCGCAGAAACGGGTGCCGCGGATCCGTATACGTGGCCGCATGTTCGTCGATCTTGCGGACCTCGACATCGAGCCCGCGGACCCGCCGGCAAACCCCGCGCACAAACGCCCGAAAGTCCGCCTCGGCCTCCTCGATCGACTCGGAGGGCACGACCCGCCGGTCTACGGTAAACATGACACCCGCCGGCACGGTATTGATCTTCGCGCCATCCAGGGTCGTCGTCACACCGCCAACGTTGATCGTCGCGGTGCGAAGCCGTCCATCCGGATTGCGAAACCGGTGCTGCCGTTCGAGCTGGCGGGCGTAGTCCGTCAGTTCGATGACCAGGCGGCTCATCTGCTCCACCGCGTTCACGCCCTCGCGCGGCTGCGAGCCATGAGCCGCCTTTCCCCTCACCTCGACCTCGAACCACAACACCCCATTGTGCCCGCAACCGATGCGCGAACCATGGCCGCCCTCGCATATAATCGCGTAGTCCGCCCGGACCAGCCGCTCCGCGACCAGCCATTGCGCACCAAAGACGCTGTCGGTCTCCTCATCCGGAGTGAAGGACACCTCCACATTCACCGCCGGCCCGGCCCCGCTGCGCCGCACCGCGCTCACCGCCTCCAGCAGGCTGGCTATCGCCCCCTTCATGTCCGCCGCTCCACGGCCGTAAAGCCAGCCATCTTCGAGCCGCGGCTCAAACGGACCGAAACGCCACCCCTCGGACGCGGCGGGCACGACATCGTAATGCCCGTTGAAGTGGACTGTGCGCCGTGCGCCGACATCCCATCGGGCCAGCACGATCGCCCGCGGGTAGAGTTTGCCGTCCGGGAAACGTCTCCGCACCGCCTCATCGGGAATCCGCACGATGCGCGCCTTCATCCCTGCCTCCCGGCACTGCCGGGCGAGCAAGCGGGCACACTCGAGATAGCGGTTGCCGGGCGGATTGATCGTCGAGAGGCGGATCAGCTCAGCCGCCCGATGGACCATGGCCTCCCTGTCGATCGCGAGGGTATTCGGCGCCTCCGCAGACATCGCGATTGATGCCGACAGCCCCCCATGCTGGAGTCAAGTGACATGCGGCGAACGCACCGCCCCGCCCGCGCCGAACGAGCAAGCCACGACCCGCGCGGGCTTTGGCTTCGCCGTCCGCAACCTCCCATGCAGCAGAAAACGCGCAACAGGCTCACCTCCTTCCTCTTCTACATCCCTCACGGCCTCAAATTCTGGAAAGCCTTCAAGGGCACGACCGGCCGCATCGCCGACCTGCGCCGCGACTACAGCCGTGGCGCGCTCGACGAAGACTCGGTCGAACGCGATCCCTTCGTCCAGTTCGACACCTGGCTCAACGACGCCATCCGCGCCGACCTCCCCGACCCCACCGCCATGACCCTCGCCACGGCCGACGCCGACGGCCGCCCCGGCGCGCGAACCGTCCTGCTCAAGGGCTTCGACCAGCGCGGTTTCGTTTTCTTCACCAACTACGAAAGCCGCAAAGGCCGGCACCTCGCCGAAAACCCCCAGGCCGCCCTCCTCTTCGCCTGGTATGCCCTCGAGCGCCAGGTCGAGATCACCGGTCCGGTCGAGCGCGTCTCCGACGAGGAATCCGATGCCTACTTCGAGTCGCGTCCGATCAGCAGCCAGATCGGCGCGTGGGCTTCGCGCCAGAGCACCGTCATCGAAGGCCGCGGCGCCCTCGAACGTGAAGTTGAACGACTGATGAAACAATACCGCGGCAGGGCGGTTCCCCGGCCGCCCTTCTGGGGCGGGTTCCGCGTCGTACCCGAGACGATCGAATTCTGGCAGGGTCGCCCCAGCCGCCTTCACGATCGCCTTCGCTTCACCCGCATCGACGAGGCGAACTGGCGGATCGAACGCCTTTCTCCTTAAGGAGGAGAAGCTTGCGCTCGATCGGATATTGCTGCAGCACGCCGCCGAAACATGCCTCTGCTCGCCATCAACCTCGCGCTTGCCGGCTTCATGACCGGCGTCATCTGGTTCGTCCAGATCGTCCACTATCCACTCATGCACGAAGTGCTCGAGCCGGCATTTCGCGGTTACGAGAACGAGCACGTCCGCAAGGCCAGACACTTCCTCGGCCCGATCATGGCCCTTGAGCTCGCGGCGAGCATCGCCCTCGTCGCGTTGCGGCCCGTCTGGATCGCCCCGGCGATCGCCTGGGGGCTTCTCCTCCTCCTTCTTCTCATCTGGGCCTCCACATTCCTCATCCAGGGCCCCTGCCACAAAACCCTGCTCAACGGCTTCAAACCCTCCACCCATAGCCGTCTCGTCACCACAAACTGGATTCGCACCGCCCTCTGGTCCTTGCGCACGGTGATTTTGACGGCCACCACGATCGAAGCCATGGTGGCCTGATCATGCCCGAATCCATCCGGCTCTACCTGCTCCACCACGCCGAAGCCGTTCGCCCCGACGACCCCTCCGCGCCGCTCTCCCCCCGGGGCGAGGCCCAGGTCCGCGCCCTCGCCGCATTTCTGGAGAAATCAGGTCCGCCGGCCGTCGAGCGCGTCTGGCACAGCCCCTGGGCCGCTCCCCGGGAAACCACCGACCGGCTCTGTGATCACCTCGGCATCGCCGCCACGCGCCGCGAGATCGCCGGCCTGCTCCCCGGCGCCGAGGTCCGGGGCATCGCGCGCCGGCTCAGCGGCTTCGGCTATCCACTCATGGTCGTCGGACACATGCCCCATCTCGGCCGCCTCGTCTCCGTCCTGGTCAG
>RFJS01000006.1 GCA_003694825.1 Verrucomicrobiota bacterium
CGGGCGTCGTGACCAGCCCGACGGGCCGGTCGGTGGCGGCGATGGCCCGGTCGCCGACGATGAGCTGACCGCGGAAGTGGATGAGGTGGGCGCCGCCGGGGAGAGGCCAGGCGACGGGCGCCTCGGCCGCGTCGAGCGCCATGCCGTAGCGGGCGAGCAGCCAGGGATGATGGAGCCGGATGTGGTCGAGGCGGAGACGCTCGGTGTGATTGAGGGCGAGGCCGGTGACGGAGAGGACGACGAGGAAGAGGGCCGCGGCGGCGCCGAGCCAGCGGTGGAGGGCGAGCAGGACGCGGCGGCGGGGCATCCAGGCGGTGCTCATGGGGTCACCTCCTGGTGCAGGGCCAGAGCGAGGCGGGCGAGGCGGGTGAGGGCGTTGACCGAGAGCGTGGCGCCGCTGATCCCGTCGATGGAGCGGTCGAGCCGGGTGGAGCCTTCCTCGAGGGTGGCGCCGCTGAACTGGTCGGTGAAGAACGGATAGCGCACTTCCCATCCGTGGCTTTCGCGGTAGATGAGCACCTTCATGTCGACGAGGCGGCCGTCTTCGACGACGAAGCCGGCGGTGATCGGGCGCGTCTTGCCGATTTCCTCGAGGATCCAGGCGGTGCGGTTGCCGGCGGCCCAGTAGCGGAGGCGCAGGCCCGGATAGTCGTGCCCGAGGATTTCGCGGATGCGGGCTTTCAGCGGCGGCGTGAGCCACAGGACCTTCTTTTCCGGCTCGGTCGTGAAGCTCTGCGCAAGGAAGGTTTCGGGCTCGAGGTAGACCTGTTCGCCGGCGGCAAAGAGAGGGGCGCCCTGCCCCCGAAACAGGAGCAGGACGCCCAGGCAACCGATGAGTCTGAATGGAAAGGCTTTCAGCACGGGGCCCCGGATCGGAGCACAGGGAGCCGATGGTGGCAACCACCGGCCCACGGTGGATCAGAACTGGTAGCCGACGCCGAGGTTGACGGCGCGTTCGCTGTCGTTGCCGGCGTTGTTGTTGCCGTTGTCGAAGTGCTGGATGTCGGCCTTGAGGACGACGTTGCCGGTCGGCCAGTAGTTGACGCCGACGGTGAGCACTTCGTTTTCGCGAATGCCGGATCCCTGGAAGTATTGGAAGTCGCTGTAGCGGGCGAAGACGCCGAGTTCGCCGTAGAAGTCGCTGAAGCGCCACCGGTAGGAGGGTTCGATATACCAGCCGTATTGCGATTCGGCGTCGGCGGGGACGAGGTCACCGCTGAGGTCCCAGCGGGCATAGAGGGCGCGCAGGCCGAAGCCGTCGCGCTGGTAGATCCCGTGGACGGTGGAGAGCAGGCCGGAGAAGTCGGTGGCGCCGGTCTGGTCCATGTTGTCCTGATAGTAGAGCGAGCCGGCGAGTTCGAGGCCGGGGACGCCGGTGTATTTCACGCGGCCGACGACGGCCTGTTCGTTGAAGAGTGCCTTGGCGACCTTCTGCCGGCCGGAACGGATCCGGTAGGCACTGCCACCGCTGGTGGGGACGTTGAGACCCGAGGTGATGCCGAGGTCGAAGGAGAGGCCGTTGTCGAGGCGGTAGTTGCCCTTGATGCCGGCCTCCCACCAGGTGGTGGGGATGATGTTGCTTTCCACGAGGTTGCGCTCGACGCCGTAGAACGTGTTCGGCTCGTGCGTCTCGTTGATGATACCGACCGGGACGAGGAAGAGGCCGGCGTCGGTGCTGAACCGGTCACTCCAGTCGAGGCGGATGAACGCCTGCTCGAGCTCGACTTCGCCGGGCTTGCCGTTGCCGGAGAGGACGTGCTCGACCTCCAGCTCGGAGAAGAAGCTCACCCAGTCGTTGAAGCGGTGGTCGACGAAGAGGACGAAGCGGTGGAAGTCGATGGCGTCGTCGCCGTTTTCGATGAAGTTCGCGTGCAGTTCACCATAGCCGCCGATGGAGGTGCGCTGCCACCAGCCTTCGCCGGCGCTGGTGTCCTGCGTGCCGGCCTGTTCCACCGCGGCGGTCGTGGCGTCGAGCTGGGCGCGCGTCTGCTGGAGGTCGCCACGGACGGTGGCGGCGGTCTCGCTGGCCTTTTCGGCCTCGGTGCGCGTGGCCTGCACGAGGGCCTTGAGTTCGGCGATCTGCTTCTGCTGCTCCTGGACGAGGCGCCAGAGTTCTTCCTGCGAAGGCGGTTCGTCGGCCGGCGCAGTCAGCGGCGTGAGCAGGGAGGCGACGGCGAGAGCCGCGGCCGCGGTGAGGGTTTTGTTGGGTTTGTTCATGGGACTGAGTCTCATTTACGAAAAAGACTGAGTCTCGGTAACAGTAGCTCGAGGGTCGTCAATCCATTTTTTGAAATTGAATCTCATTTTCGCTGTTCTGCCTGGGCGAGTTGGGAGGGGGACGTGCTCCCGGGTTGCCATCGGGGGCCGGGGCGGCAGGATCGGCGCCCTGTTTTCCGAAGCCGCCGATGAATCTCTCGCCCTCTTTGCACGACTATGCCGCGGTCCGCGACTACCTCTATGGTCTCAAGCACCATGGAGCGAAATATGGCATCGACCGGATGCGGCTCTTTGCCGAGGTGCTTGGTCATCCGGAGCGGGCGTTTCCGATCATCCACATCGCCGGGACCAACGGCAAGGGATCGGTGGCGGCGATGCTCGAGGCGATCTACCGCCGGGCGGGCTACAAGACCGGCTTGTATACCTCGCCGCACCTGGTGCGGCAGGGGGAGCGGGTGCAGGTGAACCGGCAGATCACGACGGAGGCGGAGATCGTGGCGCTGACGCGGCGGCTGCAGCCGCTGGCGGCTGAGCTGGGAGCGCGCAACTCGGACGACCACCCGAGCTTTTTCGAGTTCATGACGGCGATGGCCTTTCTCCGCTTCCGGGAGGCGGCGGTGGATGTGGCGATGATCGAAGTGGGGCTGGGGGGGCGGCTCGACGCGACCAACGTGGTCGATCCGGCGCTCTCGATCATCACAATGATCGGGCACGACCACACCGAGATCCTCGGCGATACGCTGGAGAAGATCGCCGCGGAGAAAGCCGGGATCATCAAACCGGGGCGGCCGGTGGTGATCGGCTGGCTGGAGCCGGAGGCGGAGGCCGTGGTGCGGGCGGTGGCCCGGGAGCGGGGGAGCGAAGTGCATTCGGCGGCGGCGGTTTTCGGCCCGGAGGGCGAGGCCTTGCCGGCGACGAATCTGGAGGGAAGTTTTCAGCAGCGTAATGCCGCGGTGGCGACGCTGGCGGTGCGTGTCCTCAGCGAGCGGTTTCCGGTGGACGCGTCGGCGGTGCGGGCGGGGCTGCGGGCTGTGGACTGGCCGGGACGCTGGCAACGGTTGGACCTCGCCGGGCGCGAGTTCATCTTCGATGCCGCCCACAATCCCGAGGGGGCGGCGTGTCTCGAGGAGAATCTGGCGCGCCACGTGTTTCGCACGGGGAAGCGGCCCGCGGTGGTCCTCGGGGTGCTGGGGGCGCGGCGGGCGGAGAGGATCGTGCCGATCGCGGCGCGGTATGCGTCGGCGCTGCACCTGGTGACCGTGCCGCATCAGCCGCGGAGTTGTTCGCCGGATGAGTTGGCGGCGTTCATTCCGGAGGACTTCGCGGGTGAGGTGTATCGGCAATCTGTCGACGAAGTGTTTCCGGCCGAAGGCGTGTGCACGGCGGGCGAGCCGGGCGGGAGCGTGCTGGTGAC
>RFJS01000486.1 GCA_003694825.1 Verrucomicrobiota bacterium
CGGTGCCGACCATCCCCTGCTCATCCCCGTAGTAGACACAGGGCTGGCCACGCACGGTAAAGAGCAGGCCATAGCCCAACTCCGCGAGATCGAGCAAACGCTCGTCCGGCGCCAGGGCATTGTCCTCCCGCAGGAAAAACCCGAAGCGGCCGATGTCGTGATTGCCCAGAAACGTCACCAACGATGCGGCGTTGCTGTCGTGGTCGGTATAAAGATCGTCCTGGTCGAAAAGGTTGTAGAGCGTATCCGAGGATCGGCCACGCGACACGAACTCCCGCATCTGAAAGACCAGGCCGAAATCCAGCACGGTATCGATCCCCGCCGCCGTGCTCCATTGGCTCAGGTAACGAGGGTCCCCATTGAACACTTCCCCGAACTGCAGAAAGTCTTCGATGCCCGCCTCCCGCGCGATCCGCCGGATCGCCGGGCTGAACCCCTGCCAGAACTCCGGGTTGACGTGCTTGACGGTATCGATGCGAAAACCGTCAAAACCGACCGTCTCGATCCAATAGCGATATACCTCGATGAACCCCTCGAGGACCTCCCGTTTTTCTGTAAACAGATCGTCCAGCCCGGCAATGTCGCCGTAATTGTAATCCTCACCACTGAAGGCGCTGTCCCCCCGGTTGTGATAGTTCGTGAGATCGTTGAGCCAGGCCGGTTTTTTCGTCGGCTCGCCCGCGGCCACCACCGGCGGCCGCGGAAAGCTCGTCACCGCCGACATCGCCGGAAAGTCCGGATTGACAATCCCGTTGGCCGCGAAAGCCCGGTCGTCGAAGACGTTTCCCTCCGCGTCCCGATAGCGAAAGGAAAACTTCGATACATAGCCTCCCCCGCCGCTCGGCGTGATCACATCGGCGGTGTGATTAACGACGATATCGCAATACACGCGGATGCCCCGGGCATGCGCCGCATCGACAAACGCACGCATCTGCTCGAGCGTTCCCAGGTGGGGATCGATATTGAGAAAGTCCGTGATCCAGTAGCCATGATACCCCGCGCTGCCCGAGCCGAAGCCGCCCTGCACCGGCTTGTTCACGAACGGCGGGGTGATCCAGATGGCCGAAACCCCGAGCCGCTGAAGATAGTCGAGCCGGCCGGTCAACCCGACGAGATCGCCGCCGTGATAAAATTGAACGCGTGTCGGGTCGAAACCGTGCGCGGAAACGCTCTCCCCTGCGATCCCGCCCCGGTCATTCGCGCTCGAACCGTTGGCAAAGCGGTCGGTGAGCAGGAAGTAGACAACCTGGCCGCCGCCCGGATGGCGCACCGGCGGGAGCACGGGCGTCGTCGGCGCCTCCGCGCCCATCGCGGCCGCCATGCACGCGATCGCCAGCCATGCGATCGGAAAGATACGCTTCCCTTTCACGGATTCCACCTCTTGTTTGCTTGTGCCCTTCAGAGCGTCTCACCGGATGCCGGCCCGCTTTCGCGGACAAACTGCAAGGCGCCGGCCGCCAGCAACATCGATACACCGCCGATCATCACCACCGGCATCGCCTCCCCGCCGAGCGCCAGCTCCACGACTTTGCCGAGCAAAGTGGCGGCAAGGATCTGCGGCAAAACGATGAAGAAGTTGAATACGCCCATATAGAAGCCCATCTTCTCCGCCGGGATGCCGTTGGAAAGCATCGCATAGGGCATGGCGAGGATGCTGGCCCATCCCACGCCGACACCGACCATCGAGACCAGCAGGCCATACTTGTTGCCCCAGAGTCCCACGCTGAGAAGACCGGCTCCGGCAAAGATCAGGAAGATGCGGTGCAGCGACTTCGCCGAGTGCCGCTTCACCAGCCGCACCAGCAGAAACGAGAAGACGAACGCGACGCCGTTATAGACGGAGAAACAGACACCCGCCCACTCGACGCCCGCCTGGTAGGCCGGCGTGCCCGGCACACCGCCGAACACCCCCTTGCCCACCGCCGGCGCGAAGTAGATCCACATGCAGAAGAGCCCCAGCCAGGTGAAGAACTGCACCACGGCGAGCTGCCGCATGACGCGCGGCATGGTGATGATACCGCGGAAGATCTCTGCGAAAGCGTTTCCCACGCCCGCGGTCTCACGCTTGTGACGCTCGAACGCCTCGAGATCCTCCGGCGGATTCTCCGGCGTGGTCAGAATGGTATAAAGCACCGCGCCCAGAAACACCGCGGCGCCGATATAGAAGGCGATGTGGACCGAGAGCGGAATCTGCCCCGCCTCGGTTTCCCCCGTCAGACCGAATACGTTGGTCAGCAACCACGGCAGCGAAGAGGACAATACCGCGCCGAGCCCGATGAGCAGGCTCTGCATGGCGAAACCGACCTTGCGCTGCTCCGGCAGCAGCAGGTCGCCGACGAAGGCCCGAAACGGCTCCATGCTGATATTGACCGACGCATCGAGCACCCAGAGCAACCCGGCCGCCATCCAGAGGGCCGACGAATTCGGCATCGCGACGAGCGCGAGGCTGGCAAGAATCGCTCCCACCAGGAAATACGGACGCCGGCGCCCCAGCCGCGTCCAGGTGCGGTCGCTGTAATAACCGATGATGGGCTGCACGATCAGACCGGTGACCGGCGCCGCCAGCCAGAGCAGTGGTATCGCGCTCTCGTCCGCCCCGAGGTATTGATAGATGGCGCTCATGTTCGCCATCTGCAGTCCCCAGCCGAACTGGATGCCGAAGAACCCGAAACTGAGGTTCCAGATATCGAAAAGAGAATAGACGCGACGGCTCATGACAGGGAGTGTTCGGCAAGATTCTTTTCGACGTTCGCCGACATGTCGCCGCCGGCGGCGTGTGCATCGGAAGGACCGGCACTGTAGTTGCGCTGCCGCGGATCACCGGTGCGATCGAAGAG
>RFJS01000487.1 GCA_003694825.1 Verrucomicrobiota bacterium
ACGAGGGACTCGCGGTCGACGGCGAGGGCGAAGGCGCGGCGGACGCGCACGTCGTCGAAGGGTGGGCGGGTGACGTTGAATCGGTAGAAGTAAACGCCGAGGTAGGGGTCGATGCGCAGGTATTCGGGGTGTTCGCGCCGGTAGACATCGATCTTGGAGAGCGGCACCGTGCTGGTGATGTGGAGCTGGCCGGTGCGGAACATGCGCTCGTCGGTGTCGCCGCTCTCGATGGGGTAGAAGTGGATCTCGTTGAGCCGGACGCGGCCGGCGTCCCAGTAGTTCGGGTTTTTCTCGACGACGAGGATCTGGTTGGGAATCCACTTTTTGAGACGGAACGGGCCGTTGCCGACGAAGTTTTCCGGACGGGTCCAGGCCGTGCCCTTGCGGTCGAGCCCGCCGAATTTTTCGATGACATCGATGGGGACGGGCCACCACGAGTAGTGGCTGGCGAGCATTTGCAGGAAGAAGGGGGTGCGGTTGCGCAGGCGGATCTGCAGGGTGTGGGGATCGATGACGCGGAAGCCGACCCTGGAGAAGTCGTCGAGTTCGCCGCGATACCAGGCTTCGGCGTTTTCGACGAAGTCGTAGATCATGTTGGCGTATTCACCGCCGAGAGACGGCGTGAGCATGCGCTTGTAGGAGAGGAGGAAGTCCTCGGCGGTGATGGGGCGCCCATCCGACCATCGGGCGTCTTCGCGCAGATGGAAGGTGTAGGTGCGGCCGTCTTCGGAGATCTCCCAGCGCTCGGCGACGGCAGGCTCGGGCTCGAGGGTGACGGGGTCTTCCGAGACGAGCCCCTCGATGAGGGCCATGATGATTTTGTGCTCGGGGACACCGGTGACGGTCTGCGGATCGAGATCCTGAGGCTCGGAGCCATTGCCGCCATGGAGGATGCCGGCGCGGTTGGCGTCCTCGATTTTCGAGGCGCGGCTCCCGCAGCCGGCCAGCAGCAGGGCGCACGCGGCGGTGCAGAGGAGGGAGACGAAATGGGTGAGGTGGCGGTGGCGCGAGAGAGGAGAGATCATGGCTGGGCGGTGGGACGCAGGCGGATGCGGTTGAACGGATGCTGGTCGAGCAGGTTGTCATACCAGCCTTCGACGCGTGGATCGACGAGGCGGACGGTGGAGTAGACGAAGATCGGGATGATCGGCGCCTCCTCGAGGAGGATCGCCTCGGCCTGATGGAATAGCTCGAGACGCCGCAGCGCATCCAGGGTGCGGCCGGCTTCGGCGATGAGGGCGTCGTAGCGGGGGTTGGACCACCCGGTCTGGTTGTTGGGATTGTCGGTGGTGAAGATTTCGAGGAAGGAGATGGGGTCGAGGAAGTCGCCGAACCAGGAGGCGCGGGCGATGTCGTAGTTGAGCTGGCGGCGGTTGTCGCGAAAGACGGAGTCTTCCTGGTTGGCCAGCGTCGGGGTGATGCCGAGGGTCTGTCGCCACATTTCCTGGACGGCTTCGGCGATGAGGCGGTGGTTTTCCGAGGTGTTGAAGAGGATTTCAATCTGCCGCATCCCCTGGCCGCCGGGAAATCCCGCTTCGGCGAGGAGCCGCCGGGCGAGATCGGGGTCGTCGACGGCGAGGGCAGGTGGCTGGTAGCCGCCGGGGCCGGGCGGGGTGAGGGCACGGGCGGGCTGGTAGACACCGTTGAGGAGGGTGTCGATGAGCAGACGCCGGTTGACGGCGGCGGAGAGGGCGCGGCGGACGCGGGCGTCGTCGAGGGGCGGACGGGTGACGTTGATGCGGTAGAAGTAGGTGCCGAAGCTGCTGGCGATGCGCAGGGCCTCGGGACGCCGCTTGCGCCACGTATCCACCTTGGCGATCGGCAGGGCGTCGGTGATGTGGAGCTGGCCGCTGCGGAAGGCCGGTTCTTCGGTGGTGACGGCGAAGGCGTGGAAGACGATTTCGTTGAGGGGGACGTTGGCGGCGTCCCAGTAGGTGTCGCTGCGGCGGACGCGCAGGAACTGGTCGGGGACGAACTCAGTCGGAACGAAGGGGCCGTTGCCGACGAACGATTCCGGGGCGGCCCAGCGATTGTCGCGGGCGTCGATGTCGCCGTGGGCCGCGATTGTCGGCAGGTGCACAGGCAGCCAGACGAAGTGCGTGAGGAGCTGCAGGAAATGGGGGGTGGGGTGCGCGAGGCGCACCTGGAGGGTGCGCGAATCCGCGGCCCGGACGCCGACGTCGGCGAAGTCGGTGTTCTCACCGAGCTGGAAGGCGCGAGCGCCGGCGATGACGTGCATGAGGTAGGCGTTGGGGGCTCCGAGCCGGGGTGAGAGGGCGCGTCGCCAGGCGTTGACGAAGTCGTCGGCGGTGACGGGGTCGCCGTTGGACCAGCGGGCTTCCGGCCGAAGGTGGAAGGTGTAGGTGAGGCCGTCGGCGGAAACTTCCCAGGAGGCGGCGACGCCGGGGCGCGGCTCGAGGGTTTGCGGATCGGCGACGACGAGACCCTCGAGCAGGGCCCGAAGAAGCGCGCCGTCAGGGAGCTGCTCGGCGAGGTGCGGATCCATGTGCGGGGTGTTGGCGCCGAGGCTGATGAGGAGGCGTCCCTCGCGGGCGGCGCGGTCGGCGGCGGTTTCGCGCGGGCCGCAACCGGTGAGCAGGAGCGTGGCCAGCGCGAGCAGGAGTGTGAAGCGGATGGCGGCGCAGTGGCGAAGATGAAGCGGGATCATGGTCGAAAGAGGAGAGCGACAGCGTGGGCGGCGATGGCGCGGCCGGCACCGATGTCGTCGGCGCCCTCGTTGGTGGTGGCCTTCAGGCCGATCTGCGCGGCGTCGATGCCGGCGGAGGCGGCGAGACGCTCGCGCATGGCGGTGAGGCGGGGCGCGATTTTCGGGCGCTCGGCGATGAGCGAGGCGTCGATGTTGCCGATTTCAAAGCCGCGCTCACGGATGGCGGCGGCTGTTTTCTGCAGGAGCACCTGCGAATCGATGTCCTTCCAGGCGGGGTCGGTGTTGGGAAAGTAGTGGCCGATGTCGGGGAGGCCGGCGGCGCCGAGGAGGGCGTCGCAGATGGCGTGGGTGAGGCAGTCGGCGTCGGAGTGGCCGTCGAGGCCGAAGTCGGTGTCGAAGGGAATCCCGCCGAGGACGAGGCGGCGGCCGGGGACGGTGCGATGGATGTCGTAGCCGTGGCCGATGCGGGGAAGATGGTCGGGTGGCGTTGTGGGCATGGCGCGGTGGGAGGTCAGCGGTGTTCGGGGCGAGTGAGGAGAAACTCCGCCCAGGCGAGGTCGGCGGGACGGGTGATTTTCGGGTTCGGGGTGGTGTTTTCAAGCAGGGTGACGCGGTGCCGGGTGACGAGTTCGAGGGCGGCGGCGTCGTCGGTGACGGTCAGCCCGCGCCGGCGGATTTCGCGGTAGGCGGGCTCGATGAGGCTGCGGCGGAACGCCTGCGGTGTCTCCATGGCGCGGAGACGATCGCGATCGATGGTGCGGAGGCGGCGGCGGACCGTGTCGCGGGCGCCCGGGGGCAGGCGCTTGATGGTGTCGGCGAG
>RFJS01000488.1 GCA_003694825.1 Verrucomicrobiota bacterium
AAGGGATTGATGCCGAATCCAAAATCCGGCACGGTCAGTCCGGACCTTGCGGAGGCGATCAAGGCCGTCAAGGCGGGCCGCGTCGAGTTCAAGATGGACAAGACGGCGAACATCGGCGTCGGCATCGGCAAACGCTCCTTCACGGACGAACAGCTGCTCGAAAACGCTCAGGCCCTGCTCAACGCCGTCGCGAAGGCGCGTCCCGCTTCCTTCAAGGGGCGCTACATTCACAATGTCTCGATTGCGTCGACGATGTCTCCGGGCATCCGCATCGCGCAGTCTGAGTATTCAAAACTTTGAGGCACGGAGGAGCATAGAAAGCCATGAGAGCTGAGAAGCAATTTCTCGTTGAGGAGGTGGAAAATCACCTCCGCAAATCCGATTACGTCTACCTCGCCAATTTTGAGCGCATCACGGTCGGGGAGGTGAGCAGCCTGCGCGACCAGCTTGCGGCGCAGGAGGCTGAGTTTCACGTCGTCAAGAACAGCATTCTTCGTGTCGCCGCCAAGAAGCTCGAGCTGCCGGATCTCGATGAGTGGCTCGTTGGTCCCACGGCCATTGTCGTCGGCGGCAAGAACCCCAGTGGTGTCGCCAAAGTCATCCGCTCCTTCTTCAAGGAAAAAGACAAGGGCGAGGTGAAGGTCGGTGTGGTCGACAACCGGACCTACACTGCCGACGAGGTGAAGGCACTCTCTGAGCTGCCGTCGCTCGAGGAACTCCGGGCTCAGCTTCTGGGGCTTCTCACCACCCCGATGCGCGAGCTGCTTTTCGTCTTCAACGGTGTCCCGCAGGGCCTTCTCAACGTCCTGCAGGCCAAGGTGGATCAGGAAAACAACTGATTCGGCGAATCCTTTTCGGCTTTCGGATCAACCGGAGCCGGAATCCACAACCAACCACATCCAAAGAACCAGGCTCGGGGTTTTCGCCCTTAAATGTCCGTTTGAGGACGCGAGCCATTCAAGGAGTCAGACATGTCAGACATCACCAAAGAACAAGTCATCGACTGGCTTAGCAATCAGTCGGTTCTCGAAATCGCCGCGCTGGTCAAGGACCTCGAGGAGAAGTGGGGCGTCAGCGCTGCTGCTCCGGTGGCTGTGGCCGCTGCTGCTCCGGCAGCCGGAGGCGCCGCCGCTCCTGCCGAGGAGAAGACCGAGTTCGACGTCGTCCTCACCGATATGGGCAGCAACAAGATCGCTGTCATCAAGGAGGTGCGCGCCATCACCGGTCTGGGCCTGAAAGAGGCCAAGGACCTCGTCGAGGGTGCGCCGAAGGCCGTCAAGGAGGCCGTGTCCAAGGAGGAGGCCGAGGAGGTCAAGAAGAAGCTCGAGGCCGCTGGCGCCAAGGTCGAGTTGAAGTAACGTTGTCGTTCCGGCCCACGTTCAACTCCATTTCCACAAGACAGGTCCGGCACGCCCGGACCTGTCTTTGCCGTTTTTTCAGAACGGCGTCCGTCTGAGCCTTTCACGGGCGCCTTTTCAGCTCATTTTCAATCCTCTCACACCGAGCTCCCATGGTCGAACGCACCAACTTCGGAAAACTCAAGGAAGTCATCCAACCACCGAATCTGATCGAGATTCAGATTAACTCCTACCTGGAGTTCCTGCAGAAGGACGTCCCGGCCGGGCAACGCAAGCCCGTCGGCCTGGAGGCGGTGTTCCGGGAGGTTTTCCCGATTCAAAGTTACGACGAGCGTCTCACGCTCGAATATGTCTCCTACACCATCGGCGAGCCGAAGAATACCGAGCTCGAGTGCTATCGTGAGGGGATTACGTATTCCGTTCCTCTTTACGTAAAGCTCCGCCTGCGGGAAGAGTCCTTCATCAAGGACGAGGAGATCTACATGGGAGAGATTCCCATGGTGACCGACCGGGGCTCGTTCATTATCAACGGTGCCGACCGGGTCATTGTCAGCCAGTTGCACCGTTCGCCCGGCATTTGCTTCGAAGTTGCGACCCATCCGAACGGAAAGCTTCTGCATTCCTTCAGAATCATCCCGGACCGCGGGACGTGGCTCGAGGTGCAGTTCGACAACAACGATCTGCTCTACGTCTACCTCGATCGCCGTCGTCGGCGTCGCAAATTTCTCATTACGACACTGCTGCGCGCTCTTGGCTACAGCACGGATGTCGATCTCCTCAGTCTTTTCTACGAGATCAAGGATCTCACGACGAGCGAGGCTCTCGGGATGGAAAACGTCTCGAATCTCGTCCTCGTCGAGGATGCGATCGACGCGCAAAAGGGCATTGTGCTGGCCCGTGCCTTTGAGCCGCTGACCAAGGCGATCGTCCGGCAGTTCGAAGAATATGGCATCGGCACCCTTCGCGTGATCGACACGACCGTCGATGACGGCGCGATCATCCGCGCGTTGAAGAAGGATCCGACCCGCAACGAGGAGGAGGCGCTCAAGGAGATCTACAAGCGCCTTCGCCCCGGTGAGCCGCCGACCGTGGCCAATGCCCGCGCGTTGCTCAAGCGTCTCTTCTTCGATCCCAAGCGCTACGACCTCGGTCGCGTCGGGCGCTACAAGATCAATCAGAAGCTCAACCTCAACATCGACCTCGAAGAGGGCCACATCCTCGTCTCGGACGACATCGTCGAGGCGACGAAATATCTGATCAAACTCAAGAAGGGCGAAGGCGTCGTCGACGATATCGACCACCTCGGCAGCCGCCGTGTCCGCACCGTCGGCGAATTGCTGGCCAATCAGTGCCGTGTCGGTCTTTCTCGCACTGAGCGCCTCGTTCGTGAGCGCATGACGCTCTTCGATCAGAGTGTCGATTCGATCACGCCGCAGAAGCTGATCAATCCGAAGGCCCTCACCACGGTCATTCGGGACTTCTTCGCCCGCAGCCAGCTCAGCCAGTTCATGGATCAGATCAATCCACTGGCGGAGCTCACGCACAAGCGTCGTCTCTCCGCGCTCGGTCCGGGCGGCCTCAATCGCGACCGCGCCGGTTTCGAAGTGCGTGACGTCCATCCTTCTCACTACGGACGCATCTGCCCGATTGAGACGCCGGAAGGACCGAACATCGGCCTGATCAACTCCCTCTCGATCTATTCGCGGGTCAACGAGTTCGGGTTTATCGAAACGCCGTATCGAGTCTGCAAGGACGGACGGGTTACTGACGAAGTCGTCTATCTCACCGCTGATCAGGAGGAGGGGAAGATCATTGCCCAGGCGAACTCGGAGGTCGACGAGGCCGGCAACTTTGTCGGCCGGGTCACCGTGCGCCAGAGTGGGGACTTCCTCGAGGTCGACCCGAAGCAGGTCGAGTACATGGATGTCTCGCCGAAACAGCTGGTGTCGGTGGCGGCGGGACTGGTGCCGTTCCTCGAGCACGACGACGCCAATCGCGCTCTCATGGGCTCGAACATGCAGCGCCAGGGTGTTCCGTTGCTTCGCACCGAAGCGCCCTTCGTCGGCACCGGCATCGAAGAGCGCGTTGCGCGCGATTCGAAGACAGTCATCGTGGCGCAGCAGGATGGCGTGGTTGCCTCGGTTGATGCGCGGCGAATTGTGATTTCGCCGGACGGCACCCTGCCGGCGCGGTTCGAGAAGAACCCGAAATCCGACCCGAAGGCCGGAATTCAGGTTTACGAACTGCGCAAGTTCATGCGTTCCAACGCGGGCACCTGCTTCAATCAGCGGCCGATCGTCAAGAAGGGCCAGAAGATCTCCGCCGGCGATATCATCGCCGACGGACCGTCCACGGAGAATGGCGAGCTCGCGCTGGGACGGAACGTCCTCGTCGCCTTCATGCCGTGGAATGGCTACAACTTCGAGGA
>RFJS01000489.1 GCA_003694825.1 Verrucomicrobiota bacterium
GCGAGCCGCGGATTTGCGGACAGCATTGGCGCGAAACGCCGCACGGCGCAGTGGCCGTGCCCGGCGGCGTTTTTTCAGGGGAGTAGGGGCGCGGAATGCGTTCGGATTCGGGTGGGCTTTCACGAGTGGGGGCTTCGAAAGGCACTGCCGCAAACGGCGATCGAGCGATCAGAATCGAAGAGACCGTGGCGAGGGATATGGCCGAGCGCGCCACGCCGGATCGGCATGGCGACGAGGGGCAGGGGCAATTGTGGCGTGTGGCAGCGTTCGAGGGGAGGGCGGAGTGCCATGCCGGGCGCCCCATCCCTCAGGTGGCGGGTTCGGGGGCGCGGTCAAGCGGGCGGTTTTTGCGCCGCTTCGGCGGATCCGGGAAAAACGGGAAAAAGGGATTGACGGGGCAGGTCGGATTGTATGCAATATGGAACATCCACCCGCCGAATGCCCCTCTGAAACCCTCGCTGCTGAACCACGAAGATGGTCGATCCGTTCCTCTTGTTTCCGGCCGGGTTTGTGGAGTGGGGGGTTCGGCGATCAGCCTCCTCAAATACAACTAACCCTACTGAATCGCAGATGAAGAATCGTATCGATTCCGCGAGTTCGGCCAAACTGCCCCGACTCGTTCTACCGCGGTCGTTTATCGCATCGTGCGCCGCCGCACTCGTCGCCGTAACCGGCGGCCTCTCCGTCGCGTTTGCCCAGCAAACGGACGCTGACACTACCTCACCCGCGCCCGAGGATGAGAATGATCTGGTTGTCCTTTCCGTCTTCGAGGTCGATGCCTCCGAGGACACGGGCTACCAGGCTCAGAACACGCTGGCCGGCACCCGCTTCAACACGCCGGTGACGGATGTCGGTGTTACCATGTCGATCTTCACCGAGCAGTTCCTCGATGACCTGGCGCTCACGAGCACCAACGACATCATGCTCTACACGCCGGGCAGCGCCAAGGACGAGACCAAGAGCGGTGCCGGCGCCGTCGCCTCGCTCTACTGGGCCGACCAGACGGTGTTTCGCGGCATTCGCACGGAAAACATCTATCGCAACCAGTTCCCGTCCTGGATTCCCTCGGACTCCTACAATGCCGGGCGTTTCGAGGTTTCGCGTGGTTCCAACGCGATCCTCTTCGGCATCGGCAATCCGGCGGGTCTCGTCAATCGTTACACCAACGACGCCACCTTCCGCAACAGCGGCCAGTATCGGCTCACTCTCGACAACAACGGGAGCGTTCGCCACGAGATCGATGGCAACGTCGAGCTGATCGACAACAAGCTGGCGATCTATGTGGCCGGATTGGTCGACAACTATGAGCCGTGGATCCAGCCCGCCTACCAGGATCAGAAGCGCCTCTACGGGTCGATCGTCTACAAGCCGGTTGAGAACCTCACCATCAAGCTGCGCGGCGAATGGATGGACTGGCATCGCGCTTCGCTCGACTATGGCATCCCGCAGGATGGTGTGACTCCCTACCTCGAGGCTGCGGCGGCCGCCGGGCACACGCCGGCCGAGCACGCCATCCCCCACGATATCTGGAAGTGGAATGCGCCCGGCACCTATCCGCCGGAATTTCGCGAGTGGAATTTCGCGGGTGGCTTCACCACCAGCATCGTGCCCGACGCCAACGGCAACCTGACGCTCCAGAACTGGCAGAACAAGCCGGTGGGCGCCAACAAGCAGGTCGTCGGCAGCAATTCCGTGTCGCTGCCGGTGGGCTTCCTCGATCGTGACTTCAATATTTACGGCGGAGCCCAGGGACAGAAGTTCAACGGCGACAACATTCAGGCGGTCGTGCAATACAAAGTGAACGACAAGCTCGACCTCGAATATGCCTACAATCGCGAGCACATGCTCTACGACTTTATCATCAACTGGAATGCCAACCGTCTGCTCATCGATGGGGCCTCGACCCTCGAGGACGGGGTCACGCCGAACCCGCACGCCGGCGAATTTTTCATCGATAACGGCGTCAACTGGCGTTTCTACCAGAATCGCTACCGGACGCACCATCGCGTGACCGGTTCCTACCAGCTCGATTTCACCAACCAGAAGGGGTGGCTCAAGTGGCTGGGCTCCCACAACATCGCCGCCATGTATGAAAACGTGGAGGAGGAGCAGTTGTGGGACAACATGCACCTGATCAACACCACTCCGGTGACCGGAAAGTGGGGCACGAAGCAGGTGCTCTGGACCGGCGGCTGGGACTGGACCAATGGTGTCCGCCTCGTCAACTACATCGATCCGGCCACCAAGACCATCTATGGCGAGACCGATGCCTGGAAGTTCGCCGAACTCGCCAGCACCGTGCCCGGCGTGAAGGCCGAATGGCTGCCGGTGATCGGCCCGGTGCAGAATACCAAGGCGACGACCGAAAAGCTCGGGACCACCCTGCTCGTGGTGCAGTCCCACTTCTGGGACAACCGCATCGTCACCACGCTCGGCTGGCGGCGTGACGAGCTGGATGTCTTCGACGCTGGAGGCGGCCAGTACGATCCGAGTCGGCCGCTCGTCGATGACGGCAATGGCAATATGGTGCCCGATGGTGTCGCTCTCTGGGCGCGCGAGCTTGAAC
>RFJS01000490.1 GCA_003694825.1 Verrucomicrobiota bacterium
GGGCGGGTCATGGTTTCTCCTTTGGTTGAGGTGGTTTTGGTTTACTCACCAAACCATCGGCCATGGCCCGCCTTTTTGCTGAATTTTCCGGACACTACCTCGCCCCCTTGCTCGTTCATCCTACAGCCCGGGCCTTCGAATCCGTAGATACCCAGAGAGCGTATAGGGTAGATGCCAGATCCGCAAACCCTCGGACTGCCAATGTTTTTTGCTGCCAGACCAACCGTGAGAGGCGAACCAGCTGGACCGAACACCAGCGGGGCGTCGCCGCGCATAGGCGGGTTTACCATCGTGGAGGTCGTCTTTGCTGTCGGCATCTTCGGACTTTGCGGGCTCGGCATCGCGTCCGCCTTTCTCCAGAGCCGTCGCATCGCGGAGAGCAATGTTTTCGAAACCACCGCGCTGACGGTCGCCCAGGGATTCCTCGAACAGATCAAAGCGATGGATTACGCCGTGATCGAAGCAGCCGTGGCCGACCCGACCAACAACAAGCTCCCCACACTCGGCATCGCCCACGACGGGCTCGGAGGCACCAATGTTGTCCCCGAACCCATCGCGGTCGGCCAAAAGAATGCGGTGGGCATTTTCGAGGGGACCACGCACCGCGGCATCCTGATCGACCTGCAACGCGACAAGTTCGGGAAGGCCACGATTCCCCGCTACATGAAGATGTGGGTCACGCCGACCCTGACTGACCTACTTGCGATCGAGAACCGACGCTGTATCGAGGTTTCCCTTCTATTCGAATGGGAAGCCCGCGACCTCGCCGGCAACGCCGTCCCACGTCAGCGAACGGTGCGCATCGTTTCCTCCAATGTCCCAACCTACTGAATTCAGAAGGAAAAGCCGGGCCGGGCTGTCGCTGCCCGAAACCATGGTCGCACTGTTCGTCGCCTCCCTCGTGACCATGGGCGTGCTCTCTGCATTCGTCTTCACATCCCGAGGCCTGTTCGTGTCGGAGCAGCGCATCAACATCAACGAAGACATCCGAGAGCTGACCAGCGAAATGACCCGGGCCGCGCGCCAGGCAAACGCATTTGTGCTCTACAAATCCTTCACCACGGCCGACCGGGACACGATTGCAGATCGCCTGCACCACGGGGAATCCGGTGACTTCATCGTGTTTGTCACGCTCGACACCACGACAACCGTGAGCGGCAAGTACCCGATCAGCCGACTTGTCGGCTACTACCGTTCGCCGGACAACCCGTCGGACGAGGAAAGCACGGGGCCCGTCAGGCGCTTTGATGTCTCCTTCTCCACCCCGTCCTCGGCTTCTCTTGAGTCGTTGATTCCCGCCTCCAGCACGAGTGCGTCCCATCGCGAGATCGTGCAGATTTCCCGAGGGCTCGCTGACGGTAAGCTGTTCTACAACTACCGGGATCGCAGCGCCGTTGTAAACGGACAGATCTATCACGGAAACAAGGCGAAGGAAGTGACGGACACCTACAATTTCACCGTTTCTCCGCGCAGCTGATCATGAAAGTGGATACACATTTCAGGAACCCTAGAAAAGGCGGCGCACTGATCACCGTCATCATCCTGTGCACGGTCCTGCTGCTGATCATTGCCTCCCTGCTCAAGAGCGCGCACAACGCCAAACTCATCAACCATCGCCAGGCTCTCTGGCTCGAGGCGAAAAATGCCGCCGAGAGCGCAGTCGAATATGGGCTTGCCGATCTCGCCAGACGACTGAACGAGCACGCCTCGCTGCCAAGGAATGAGATGGCCCCGGGCGTGCGTCCTTTGACCCTGCCTGCCTCCGCGTCCACGTTTCTCAACTACGGGCACGTTTCGGTCAGTGATGTGAAGGTTGTCGGCGGCCCGGTTAACGCGGCGACGGTTCGATACATCGATCCGGACGATGTGGCCAATGCCTTCGACCCGCTCAAGGGAACGACACCGGTCATACGCGAAATCGAGATCTATGGCACAGCCAAGGCGACATCACCACACCGAGGGGGCGACGTCACCGCGTATTGCATGGAGCGGCTGCAGGTCCGCGACAGCGCGCTGTTTTCTCATGCCATCTTCTACAACATGGACCTCGAGTTCAGTCCGGGGCCGACCATGGACATTACCGGGCCGGTCCATACCAACAACGACCTCTACATGTCGGCCAAGAGGAAGCTCTACTTTCACGCGTCCCTGACGGCCGCAGGGAAAGTCTACCGCGAGACGAAAACCTCCCCGGGCTCCGAGCAGGGGGGCGACATCTACGCCCACGACTCCTCTTCAAACTGGGTCGACTGGCCGGCGGACAGAGACTCGAACTACCCGGACTGGGAGGGATACGCGGCAAACCGGTGGGATGGCAACGTTCAGACCGCCGTTCACAGCGTCAGGCAACTCAACCCGGCCGGCCTGCCACCCTACATCCCTGACGACCCCGGCACGACGGCCGACGAGCGCCGGAACTATGGGTACAGCCTGATCGAACCGCAACTCGGCACTTCAATTGCCTTCGACAAAGACACCAAGGGTGAGCTGGTGGAATCCCAGAAGTTCTCTGCCCGCGCTGGCTTAATCATCCGGGTCACCGGTATCACGCAACCCGATGGATGGAAACTCTTCCGCTACCAGACCCCAGACCCCAACTCGCCCGTCTCCACCCAGCCGACCGGAAACAACCTTCCTGTCCGCGACAACTCGACCGGACTGCCCGTCGAGATCGAAATTCCCCAGACCCCGGAACTTCGCGACATCATCGTCAATGAAGCGTATTCGGAAGATGCCAGTGGCGTGCAGTCCGGACTCTACGATCGCCGGGAGGGCTCCAAGGTGCCCGAGGACGGAAAGAAGCATCTTGTAATCATCGACATCGAAAAGCTGCGAAAAACGCTGGACGACCACGTCGGCGGTTACGCCAGCAGCCACGATGGGAAAGCCGCGTGGGGCGGAAACTATGAGCCGGAAAAGCACTTCAATGGACTCATCTACGTGGAGATGCCGTTGGTCACTCCTCGCGGCTCGGTCTCCCACACCAGCCGGGCCGACAAGATTCGTGTTTCGAAAAAGAAATACGCCCTGTTTCTGAAGAACGGCATGGATGTTCCCAATCCTTCGTGGAATCCGGCCAACGGTCGCGAGGCCGGATTCACCATCGCCACCAATGGTCCGGTGTATGTTCACGGACACTACAACTCCGATGGCAACGAGGGCACAGGATCCTCGAGCAATCCGGATGCGAAACCTTCAGACAAGGCCGAGGTTCCTGCTGCGATCATCGGCGACGCCATCACCGTGCTCTCGAAAAATTTTGACAAGAAAAAGAGTAAGCTCGCTCCGGGTGTAGCGACCTTCAACGAAGTTTCGGCGGCCCTGGTCGCCGGCCAGGCGGTCAGTATTCCCGGCACCGATCACTCCAGCGGCGGCGTGCATAATTTTCCACGGCTTCTTGAGTCGTGGCACGGTCGGAAACTTCGCTATCGTGGTTCGATGGTCGCTCTTTACGAGAGCGAGGTTAACGACGAGCCCATGTGGCTGAACGGCCTGTTCAAGAGCTGGTACGGCGCGCCCGAACGCGATTTCGGTTTCCATCAGTTTTTCAATGCCGCCAACTTTCCGCCCGGCACACCTTACGTGCGCGACCTGCGTCGGGTCGATTTCCGCGATCTGACAAAACAGGAGTACGAAACCGCGATCGCCAATCTCTCGTATTGAGCCGGAATAATTTAGTTGAAAGCAGCTGCCGACGTAATGAGGCGGTTCGCGTTGTGTTTTCTGATTTCAGGCCTCGTCGCCGTCTCAATACGTGCCGAAAGAACGCACGGTCCAGGGCGCGACCAAGGTCGCTGACCTACCGCGACGGTTTTTGAGGTTTCGCCGTAGGCGAGTGTGCTTGCACGCGCCCCTCTGACGTTTCGACATCTCACTTGCGTTGTCCGAGTCGTTGCGGCTTTGGGCGCGTCGAAGGCGACCAGTTTATATATGAATGGCCTCGCCGTGGGTGTCGGCGGCCGCCTCCGCTAGGGCTTCGCTCAAGGTCGGGTGGGCATGAATCGTCCGATGAATCTCATCGATCGTGCCCTCCATCTCCATGGCGAGGCAGTATTCGGTAATCAGCTCGGTCGCTTCCGGCCCGATGATGTGCACGCCGAGGATCTCGCCGGTTTTCTCCTCGCTGATCACCTTCACGAAGCCTTCCGCGTCGCCTGATGCCACTGCCTTGCCGGAGGCCGTGAACGGAAACTTGCCCACCTTGTAGGCGATCCCCTGCTCTTTCACCTTCTTTTCGGTCGGGCCGGTGCTGGCGACCTGCGGCAGGCAATAGGTGCATCCAGGGAAATTCTTCACCCGTTTCGGGGTACCGGCACCAAACATACCGTTCACGGCATTGACCGCCTCAAACGTCGCTACGTGGGCCAGCCAGGGCGGTCCGATGATGTCGCCGGCCGCGTAGACGCCCGGGACGTTGGTCTGGTAATTGTCGTCGACAACGAGATAGCCGCGGTCTGTCTTCAGATTCACCCGTGATGAAACCGCACCCTCGAGGTTGGCGGTCACGCCGATGGCAAAGAGCACGGCTTCGGCCGATAGGGTTTCCTTCTTTTCGCCCTTCGAGATCTCGAGCTTCACGCCCTTTTTCCCGACGTTGACGTTTTCGACCTTCACGCCGACGTGCTGGGCGACGCCCTGTTTCTTGAAAGCCCGGGCCAGGGCCTGCGCGATTTCCTCGTCCTCGACCGGCAGCAACTGCGGGAGCATTTCGACGACAGTCACCTCGGTGCCGAAGGCGTTGAGAAAATAGGCGAACTCGATGCCAATCGCGCCGGCGCCGACGATGATGATCGACTTCGGTTGCTTTTTCATCGCGAGGGCCTCGCGCGAGGTAAACACCCGCTCGCCATCTGCCGGGACCCCCGGAAACTGCCGGGCTTTGCAGCCGGTAGCCAGGAGCACGTTGTCCGCCTTGAGGAAACGGCCTTTCGCCGGCCCATCGGTAATCTCGACCATGCCCGGAACACTCAGCATGCCCTTCCCGACGACATACTCGACCTTGTTCTTCTTGAACAGAAACTCGATACCCTTCGCCATCTGGTCGGCCACCCCACGGGAGCGGCCGATGATCTTGCCGAAATCGTAGTCGACCTTGCCCACGCTCAATCCGTAGGCGTCCGCCTTCTTGATCTTGCTGTAGAGTTCGGCGCTCTTGAGCAGGGCCTTGCTCGGGATGCA
>RFJS01000076.1 GCA_003694825.1 Verrucomicrobiota bacterium
ACCTTATCCGCCGAGACCTGGTGATACACCACGAGCAACGCCACTGGATACACCGCCCGATGCAAGCGCCGCCACCGGCGTCCTCCGAGCCATTTGGCGACACGCTTCGGACTTGTGATCGCGAGCAGCGTCAGCCCGGCCAACGCCAGGAGGCCCGCCAGGATGAACGGTTTCGCCCACTCCAGAGCCAGTCCCGCCCATCCTCCGGCGTAGAGCCAATAGCTGGCGAAATGGGCTGCCGCGAAGCCGAAACAAGCCAGACCGAGAAAGCGCCTTTGCCGCCGCAGCGCCCAACTCCATCGCCCACGCCGCACGAGCACTGCCAGCGGGCTCACCACGAGCGTGGCGGCCAGGAAAGCCGCCGCCCAGAACCCGTAATGCCGCAAAAGATACTCCGCCGGATCCGCCAGGGCGCCCGGGTCGGCGAACACCAGCAGCGGCATCACCGGCCAGGCCGCAACCAACACGACCCAGGCCACCAGCAGGACTCTCAGTCCGCCGGCTGCCCGGAGAGGACCACCCGCCGGTCCCGCTCCTTCGGCCGCACCGGTCGATGCCACCTCACGCCCCGTGTCCATTTCCGCTCAATAGTGACGGCGAAGGTCGATGCCCTCGTAGAGGTGAGCAACCTGCCGGGCATAGCCGTTGAACATCAGCGTCGGACGCCGTTCCGCAAACAGTCCCGCTCCGATGATCCGCTCCGTCGCTTGTGACCAACGAGGGTGGTCAACCTGTGGATTCACATTGGCCAGAAATCCGTATTCATGCGGAGCCATCCGGTTCCAGCTCGTCGCCGGCTGCTCGCGGGTGAACTCGATGCGCACGATCGACTTGATCCCCTTGAAACCGTATTTCCATGGAACCACGAGGCGAAGCGGCGCGCCATTCTGGTTTGGGATCGGCTTGCCGTAGATCCCCGTCGCGATGAAAGCCAGCTCGTTGGTCGCCTCGTCCAGTCGCAACCCCTCCACGTAGGGCCATTCGAGGATCGCCCGCCGCTGGCCCGGCGCGGCGTCCGGATCGAAAAAGGAAACAAAGCGCACAAACCGCGCCTCTTCGGTCGGATCGGCGAATTCGATCAGACGCTTCAACGCAAAGCCGTCCCACGGCACGACCATCGACCATGCCTCCACGCAGCGGTGCCGATACACCCTCTGCTCGATGCCGCCCATTCGGCGCACGAGCTCGCCGACATCGATCCGCCCGGGATTTCGCACCAGCCCGGCGATCTCCACGGTCCAGGGCTCGGTCTGCCATCCGCGATTCGCGTAGCGCTTCGGATCGCGCTTGTCGGTCCCAAACTCGTAAAAGTTGTTATAGCTCGTCACCAATTCCCACGGCGTTTTCTCGAGCCCGCGGCCATCATAGTCCGGATTCGGACTCGAGGGGAAACCCACCGTCGCCGCCAGCGTCCGGGCCGGCCGCAACGCCGCTGCAACACCGATCCCCAAAGCGGCGAGAAAGCGGCGCCGGCCCGCGGCCCGCGTCTGGTAAACGGATTCCGGAGTCACCGCCGATTCGGGCAGCTCCCATTCGTGTCGTCTGTGAACATGCATCGCTCGATGTGCCGTCAACCGCCGGCAGCCGCTGGCAACGTTGCCGAACACGGATGCGATGCGCAAGCGGCGCCGAACATTCCCGAAAAAGCGAGCACCCGCTGCCTCGGCAGCGGGTGCTCCAGAAACAATGGCTACGACAGGGGGACGGCCGTCCCGAGGCGGCTCACCGGACGATGAAGGGGATCGCCACCCGCGTTTTCACCGGACGACCCTCGATGAGGCCGGGCTTGAACCGCCATTCCATCACCGCGTCCATGCAGGCACGGGAGGCTTCGGCACTGTAGGTTTCCCGCACATAGGGATCGGACGGATAGCCGTTCTCGTCGATCGTCACGGAGATCACCACCGACTTGCCAACGTCCTTCGCCTCATGCGGCATCGCCGGTTCGACCATTTCGATCGGCTCGGGCAATTCATCGAGCTCCGAGGGCTTGCGCACGCGGTCCTCGGCCTCCATCACCACGGCCACCTCCGTGGTCTCGCCGGCCTTGAGCGTCTGCGGCATGGTTTTCGAAACATAGCCGTCGAGCTGGAAGCTGAGGATCACCTCACCGGGAGCCTGGTCTTCGAGCGTCAACGGGGTCTCGCCGACCGGCTGGCCGTTGACGAGGACCGACACGCCCGCCGGTTCGCTGGTGACTTTCAGGCCGCCGCCGACGAATCGGTGCGAGAGTTTGAAAACCTTGTCCTTCGTGACCTTCACCGTCTCGGTATAGGTCGGCCACCCCTGCTTGAGCAGCGTGACGACGTATTCACCCGGCGAGAGGTCGTCGATCTCCGCGGGCGTCTCGCCCATGCGGATCTGATCGGAGGAAACGAACAGCCCTGCCGATGCCGGCCTCACCTCGTAGGCCACGGAGAACGGTTCGGTCTCGATGGCGAGCGTGCCGACCTGCCGCTTGAGGTAGATGGTACCGGGATCGAAGATACCATTCTCGGTCACGGTGACGTCGATCTCGACCGGCTCGTAGCCGGCCAGTTCGATGCGCGCCTTGTATTCACCGAGGTGGACATCGCGGAAGCGCGCGGGCGTTTGCATCGGCGCGAGATTGCCGAGCTTCACCGTGGCCCCTTCGGGCTGAGTGACGATCACCACGGCACCACGGGCGTTGAGCAGCCGCTCCATCTCCTCCCGGTGCTTGCGCTCCTTCTCCTCGGCAAGGCGCTTGGCCTCTTCGGCCTCGAGCGCCTCCTGGCGGGCGCGCTCCTCGGCGAGGCGCTTCTCTTCGGCGACCCGGCGGGCAGCCTCTTCGGCCTCGCGCCGGGCCCTGGCTTCGGCGGCCGCCTTTTGCTCGGCGATGCGCTTCTGCTCCTCGACCTTCTGGAAATACATGTATCCGCCGCCGGCCATCACCGCGATGGCGGCCGCCATCGAGATAATGCCGACCAGCTTGCCTTTCTTGCTCCTGGCGGGCGGCTGGGCCGA
>RFJS01000491.1 GCA_003694825.1 Verrucomicrobiota bacterium
CAAAACCTCGCCGGCGTAGCTTTCCCCCCTCCGCCTCAACAACTCTTCGAACGCGTCCAGCGTCAACACGCCGCCCCGCTCAAAAATGACAACCTCCGACCCTTCCGTCTCAATCACCGTCAGGACATGGGCGGCAGGCGCCGCTTCACTGACCTCCGCCCTCGTCGTCGGCAAATCCCGCGCAATCCCCGGCGCAAACACAAATCGCGAACTGAATACGATGAAAAACAGCGCGATCACGCCGAGATCGACAAACGGCACCACATCCAACCCTTTCCCTGGCTGGCGGACATGCGCCTGCAAATTGAATGGCCGCGTAATCATCTCGCTTTGCCTTCAGGCCCCGTTGGCACGCCCCTCCGACGGCGCCCCTTCCTCGCCCTCTTCTGCTCCATCATCTCCCACCCGCTCATCGAGCAACAGAAACTGCAGCAATTCATTGCCCACCCACTCCATGTCGTGCACAAGCGCCCGCACCCGGCTCGAGAGAAAATGATGCGCCAGACGGGCGGCGACACCGATCGCCAAACCCGCCGCCGTCGTCAGCAGCGCCTGCCAAAAGCCCCCGGCAAGCACATCGGCGGAAACATAGGAGCCTCCCGCCTCGAACTTCTGAAACGCCCCGATCAATCCCACAACCGTTCCGAGCAACCCCAGGACCGGCGCTGCCTGCGCGATCGCCGCCAGAGAACCAACCCGGCGCTCCAACACCGGAATCTCCACCAGCGCCGCCTGCGTCATCGCAAACCGGATCCTCTCCTCGCTCTCCGCATGATGCAACAGCCCGGCCTTCACCACTGCGGCGACCGGTCCCGGCGTCTCCTCCGCGACGGTCAGCGCCTCCACGACCCGCCGCTTGCGCACGATATTCTTGATCCCCTCCAAAAACTCCGTCGAGCGAATCTGTCCCCGATGCAAATAAAGCGCCCGCTCCACAAACAGGGCCAGCCCGACGGCACTGAGCACCAGGAGAGCCCACATGATCGGCCCCCCGAGATTAAACAGCTCGATCAACGAACGCTCATTCAAATCCATCGACATCATACGTCACCTCTTCTCCACATTCACCCTCGGCGCCCGTCGCGCATGGCCGCAAGTCGCCCACGCGCCAATTGCCCGCCAGGAAGCCGATGCTCCAGGAGGGCCTCATACAGATCCCGGGCATTGTCCAGCCGTCCGGCCGCCGCTTCCAGCTCCGCCAGCTCCAGCAATCCTCGCGAGACCCAATAGCGCCACCGGGTCCCGGATCTCCCGGCGCGCGTCCCGTCCCCCAGAAACCGCTGGTAAAGATCCCAATACAGCTGCGTCGCCCGCTCCACATTCCCATACACCTTCCATGCCCGCGCCAGCTTGTAGCCGGCCTCTGCGCGCAAATCCGCCTCGGCCGAGGGCAATACAGCCAATCGCTCCAGCCGCGTCACTGCCGCCTCGAATTTCGACGGATCAGCATCCGCCTGCGCCAGCAGCGTGTCCGCCAGCGCCAGCTGCACCACACTTCGTCCCGGATGATTTGGGTAGGCGTTCTCAAGATACCGATAAATCTGCTCCGCGACCGCGAACTGGTTCAACCGCCGTGCGATGTCAGCCTGCTTCAGACGCGCGGGGAAGGCGTAGCGTTCTTCAGGATACTCCGTGGCGAGCCGTTCGAGCAGTTGCCCTGCCTCGCTGAGAAAGGCATCCTGCCCACGGCGTTCCGCCTGAAGCGCCGCCTCGTAGAGGGCCAACGGCGCATACTCGCTGCCCTTGTTGGTGTCTGCCAGCGTCACCAGCAATTGTTGCGCGTCCGCCAGTCGGTTCTCCGCAGCCAGGTGCCTCGCCTGAACGATAAAAGAATACAGCGCCGCCCGCGTCCCCGGAAATTCCTCACGAAGCCGCTCGACCGCCGCGACCCCGGCATCCGTATCGCCCTCGCTCAACAGCGCCTCCGCCCGCAACAAACTTGCACTCGAAGCAACCTCCCGACGCAACGACTCGTCGACCTCGCGGCCCTCTGGCGTTTCCAGAAACGCCAGAACCGCCTCCACGCGATCCGCCGTCTCGGAAACCCGCCCTGTCTCCACGCTCATCTGCGCCGCCAGCCAGAGAAACCGTAACCGCAGTCCGGCCGGGATTGATTCTCCCGCACCGAGATCAGCCACCCGCGCAAAGGCCTCCTCGTAGCGCTCCTGGAGCTGCAGATAACGCACCAGATTCCACTCTGCCTGCCATCGGCTCTCCACATCGACAAACTCCAATGCCTCCTCGTCATCCAGCGCAGCCATCGCCTCATCAATGTCCCCCCCCCGGATCGCCGACAAGACCCGCTGGTAGAAAAGCGTTCCACTGGAAACCTCTGTCACCGCCAATCCCGCGGTCTGCAACTCCACGACCTCCGCAAACGCGGTCGCATACGCCTCGGCCGCATTGCGAAAATCATCCGCCGTTCCAAATTGCATGCCGGCCCGGAAATAACTCTCCCCGATCAACGCACTCAGCCACACCCGTTCCGGACCAGCCGGAAGCTCCTCGCGCAACGCCGTCAAATGCGCCGCCGCGTTTCGAAACCGCTGCCGCTGCCAGGATGAGGCCGCCAACACCGCCACCGCATGCCGCCGCAGTCCCGTCCCGGGAAACCGCGTCAACAATGTATCCACACTCGCCTCCGCACGCTCGAAATCCCGCTCACGCAACGCGAGCTGCGCCCGGAAAAACAACAATTCCTCCATCAAGGGATGCGGCGGGTCTCGCTCGAGCAATTCGTCCAGCAACCCGGCAAACGCCTCAGCGCTCCCTCCCCCCTGCGCCGAGACATCCGCCGCCAGCCGGATCAGCGCCGCCCGTTGCAACTCCGGATCGTGTCCACTTACCAGCAGCTCTCTAAACGCGGACTGTCCCTCCGCCCGCGCCACTGTCGCCACCAGTCCCAACAACAACAACGTCTGATCCTTCAGGTCCCCATCCTCCGGCTGCAACACATCCCGCTGCCGCAACAAAACCTCGATCGCCTCCTCCTTGCGCCCCAACCCGTCGAGCACAACCGCATATTGAAGCGCGAACTGAACACCGATCGACCGCCCCTCATTCGCCGCCATCTGCTCCCTCAACGTATTTGCAAGCGCCTCGGTCGCCTCCCCCGAGACCAGGCGCCCCTGAAGCTGCGCCAGCCGGAAAACCGCGCGTTGCGCCCGCGAAGCGCTCAACGCAAACGCTTGCTCATAGTCCGCATCGGCCACCGACCGCTCCCCACGACGATCCTCCAGCGCCGCCCGCAGAAAAAAATACATCGCCTCATCCGGCCCCGCCAGCCCCGATCCATCGATCTCCTCGAGTGCACGCGCCCAGCCAGCCTCATTCGCCTCGAGAAACGCCACAGCCGCCGCCCTCACCCACCAGGCATCGTCCCTCGCAGCCTCGTCGATCGCCGCCAACACCTCGGCCGCCTCCTCGCCGCGCCCCTGACCGATCAAAGCGGAAACCAGCTCCAACCGAACCTTGCTTCTCGCCCGGGCATCCAGCGCGGCCTCATCCAGCATCGAACGAAAGTAACCTTCCGCCAGCGCATAAAAGCCGCCCTCCAGGGCACTCTTCCCCAGCGCAAAAGACCAGAGAATCTGCGCCCGCGCATTCTGCCGCACCTCCGTATCTGAGGAAACCAACGGCACCGCAGGCTCCAACGCGCTCCTCATCCCCTGCAACTCCGCCGGATCCTGCGCTCCCGCACGCACCAAACCGACACCGCCCAGCCCCAACGCAACCCCTGCCACCGCGCCGATCACGAGAACACCTCGAAGCCTTCGCCCGACAAAATCATCTACACCCAGTGCAGCCATATATTCAGGTCTCCTCTCGTCGCAAAAATCCGCCCACCCGCCAAACCAAAACCCCTCCTCTGTTTTAGCCTGTCCCTTATATGATGTCCTCAGCGGCGGGGCGTCGCGCTCGATTGCCCGTTTGCCTCTCCAGGCGCCCTGCTGCGGGCACGCCCGCCCCC
>RFJS01000492.1 GCA_003694825.1 Verrucomicrobiota bacterium
CTCTCCCGCTGGCACGACGCCGCCACCGTCGAAGCGCAACTCTACAAGACCGAAATGAGCAACCTCGAGCTCTTCGGCTACGGCATCAAAGCCCACGCCCTCTCCTCCATCGAAACCGCCATCGAAATCACCCGTGGCGAGATCACCGCCGAAGAAATCCGCGCCATCATCGACCTCGCGCGCGAGATGCTCGACCATCCCGTCGAACTCCTCCCCGGCGCCGCCGAAGTCGTCCCCGAACTCGCCCGCCGGTATCGGCTCCTGCTCATCACCAAGGGCGACCTTCGCGACCAGGAACGCAAGATCCGGCGCAGCGGCCTCGAAACCTGCTTCGAGCACATCGAAATCCTCTCGGAAAAAACCGCGCCCGTCTACAGCCGCATCCTCAGCCGCCATGGCATCGAGCCGGAAAACTTCCTCATGGTCGGCAACTCCCTCAAATCCGACATCCTCCCCGTCCTCGACCTCGGCGGCCACGCCGTCCACATCCCCTACCGCATCACCTGGCAGCACGAACGCGCCGAGCCACCGACCGATCCCGAACGCACCCGTCGCTTTCACCCCATCCGCCGCCTCGCCGACCTCCCCGGCCTGCTCGCGCGCCTCCACGCTCCCGCCTGACCGCCCGTCCCGGTCGGTTCGCCTGCCTCACCGCCCCGCCCCCGGACACGTTGTTTCCCGTTTGAATTTTGAGGCGGAGGCGATGGATTGGGCGGGGCATGCCGCAGGTGTCGAACAGCAGCCGTGGGCCGGAAGACGCGGTCGTCGCGGTCGTGGTGCCGTGCTATCGAGTGCGTGAGCGCGTGGTCGAAGTGCTGCGGGCGATCCCGTCATGGGTGCGGCACATCATCGTCGTCGACGACGCCTGCCCGGACGGCTCGGGCCGCGAAGTGGAGACCACCTTCACCGATCCACGCTGCCGGGTGCTCTACCACGAGCGCAACCAGGGCGTCGGCGGCGCCGTGCGCACCGGTATCCGCGAAGCCCTGCGCCTCGGGGCCACGATCATCGTCAAGCTCGACGGTGACGGGCAGATGGATCCCGCCCGCCTCTCCCAGGTCGTCCGCCCCATCGCGGAAGGCCGGGCCGACTACGCCAAGGGCAACCGCCTCCACGACCTCCAGGCCCTCGCCACCATGCCCTCGGCCCGCCGCTTCGGCAACCTCGCCCTCACCCTCCTGGTGAAAGTGGCGAGCGGATACTGGGACATCTCCGATCCGACCAACGGCTACATCGCCATCCACCGGCGCGCCGCGGCGATGCTGCCACTCGAGCGCATCGACCGCGGCTATTTCTTCGAGAGCCACATGCTGATCCATCTCAACGTGATCCGCGCCGTCGTGGCCGAAGTGCCGATGCCGGCCCACTACGCCGGCGAACCCTCCAGCCTCCGCGTCGGCCGGGCCCTGTTCTCCTTCCCGCCGAAACTGCTGCGCGGCTTCGCCCGGCGCATCGCCTGGCGCTACTTCATCTACAACATGGACGCCGTCACCGTCTTTCTGCTCGCCGGCGCCCTGCTGTTCTTCGGCGGTGTCGGCTTCGGCGCGTATCGCTGGTATCTCGGCGCCTTCGGCGACACCACCCAGACCCCGGGGACGGTGGCTCTCGGCCTGTTCCCCTCCCTGATCGGCTTTCAGATGCTGTTGCAGGCGATGATCCTCGACATCATGGGCCGCCCCACCGTGCCCCTGCAGCAGATCGTCAGCGACGATGAACCCGCCTGACCGGGCCTCCCCGCCGCCGGCCGCCGCTCTCTCCCGCGGGGCGCCGACGCCGCCGCGGCTCAGCGCAGCCTTCGCGATGGCGTGGCTCGAGTGCCTCGAAGCGTCGATGCGCCTGCCCGGCGATCCGCCCTTCGCGCGCATCCGCTCCCTCTCCGGGCGGACGGCGCGCGTCTGCCTCCCGCTGCTCTCGTATTCACATCTCGGATCCAGCGAGGCAGCCGCCGCGGTGGCGCGGCCCGGCGGGGGGACAGCCGTCGTCCGCCACCTCACCGCGCCCGCCCCGGACCTGCCGGCGGGCACGCCCGTCGTCTCCATGCTCGATCTCGGCACGTGGGCCGATGCCGGGCGACTCTGGGAACACGGACTCTCGGCCAACCTCAGAAAAAAGATCCGCCGCGTCCGCAAAGCCGGCGGCACCGTCGCCCGCGGCCGCGGGCCCGAGGACGCCGCACGCTTCTTCGACCTGTTCGCCCGCACCATGCATCGGCACGGCACCCCGCCCCACCCGCCGGCGCTCTTCGCCACCGCCCTGCAGCGGCTCGATGCGGAAATCCTCTTCGTCGATCTCGCCGGACGGACAGTGGCCGCCTACTTCGTGCTGCACGATCCCGGCAACATCACGCTGTTTCAGTGGGCCGGCTTCGACGAGACGGTCCCGGTCGGCTACGCCTCGCTGCTGGGCGAATGGGCCGCGATCGAATCGGCCTTTGCCCGGGGCGCCCGCTGGTTCGACCTCGGCCGCGCCCCGCTCGGCAGCCCCTCCTGGCGCCACAAGCAATACTGGCACCCCACCCTCTTTCACGCCACCACCACACCGCCGCCCCGCGGCAACCTCTACGCCCGCTTCCGCCTCGCCGCCGCCCTGTGGAAACACCTCCCGCAAGGGGTTGCCACCAGGCTCGGTCCGCGAATCATCCGCCATCTGCCGGATGCCTGAAAAACACACCATCGATCCCCGCCGCCCATCGCGCCCGAACCGCCTCGAAGACTACTGGCGCGAGCGTTTCGACCAATCGGCCGCGCTTGCCGACGATGCCGCGCGCAACATCGGCCGCAGCTACGGCCACGCCGTGCGCCGCGCCGTCTTTCTCGAACTGATCGAGCGGCACCTCCCGGCCGGCGCCCGCTCCGTGCTCGATATCGGCTGCGGCTCGGGCACGTATTTCGATATCTACGACAAGCTTGGTCTCGAGATCCACGGGCTGGACTTCTCGGCCGCCCAGCTCGAGCAGGCGCAGCGGCGCCATCCGCACGCCCATCTCATCCGCGGCGAGCTGGCGGACGCGCCACCGGAGCTGCGGGCCGATCTCATCGTGTGCATCGGCGTCGTGCAGGTCGTCACCGACCTCGAGGACTTCATCGCCAGGATGGCGGCGCACGCGCAGCCGGGGGGCCGCGTGATCCTCTCCTGCCTCAACCGCCTCTCCATCTGGCCGGGCCGCCTCCTCGACCCGCACCTGCGCTTCTTCTCGCGCGGGGAGATGAC
>RFJS01000077.1 GCA_003694825.1 Verrucomicrobiota bacterium
CTCGCGCAACGGCTCGCCGCCGAGATCGGCACCGTGCCCGGTCTCGACGGCATCGTGCCGGTCGCCCACACCGAAGGTGCCACGGCACACCGTCCGAACAACGAGACCGAGGTGCTCCGCACGCTTGCGGGCTTCATCTGCCACCCCAACGTCGCCGCCGTCGTGGCGATCGACGAGGGCACGGAAGCCATCAACAACCACGCTCTCGCCGCCTTCATGGCACGCCACGGCTATCCGCTCGCCGACGTGCCTCATCGCTTTCTTTCCGCCGGACGCGCTCCCGGGCAGATGCTCCGCCTCGTGCGGCGGTATGTCGTCGACTCGCTCCCGCAGGCCACCGCCACCCCCCGCAGTCGCCTGCCGCTCGCGGGACTGCGGCTCGCCCTGCAATGCGGAGGATCCGACGCCTTTTCCGGCGTCTCCGGCAATCCGCTCGCGGCCCGGCTCGCGCGCGAACTCATTCGCCACGGCGGCACCGCCATCCAGGCGGAAACCGATGAGATCGTGGGGGCGGAAGCCTACATGCTGGAGCGGGTGCGGGACCAGGCCACCGCCGAGCGGCTGCTCGCCGTGATCGAGCGTTTCCGGGAACGCCTCGCCTGGCACGGCGCCACCGTCGAAGCCAACCCCTCCGAGGGCAACCGTCTGCGCGGCCTCTACAACATCGTCCTCAAATCGCTCGGCGCCGCCGCGAAGAAAGCGCCCGACGTGCGGCTCGACGCCGTCATCGACTACGCCGAACCCGTCTCCACTCCGGGCTTTGTCTTCATGGACAGCCCGGGCAACGACCTCGAGAGCGTCGCCGGACAGGTCGCCGCCGGGGCCAACATGATCGTTTTCGTCACCGGCAATGGCTCTGTCACCAACTTCCCCTTCGTCCCCACGCTGAAGATTGTGACGACAACGGAGCGCTACCAGCTCCTGAGCCGGGAAATGGACATCAACGCCGGCGCGTTTCTCGACGGCACGCCCATGGACGCCCTGGTTTCCAGAAGCTTCGAGAAACTCGTGCGGACGGCTTTCGGCGCCCAGACCCTCGGCGAGCGCGCCGGCCACGCCCAGGTTTCCATCTGGAGAAACTGGCACTATTCCGGCCCTCCCGCCACCGGTTCCGATGCGTGCTCCGTCCCGCCCCCGGCCGGCATCCCCATCGACATCGCCCCGCGCGCCGCACCTCTCCCCGTTCCGCCCCGGCTCCCCGGCTGGCGGCGGCCGGACGGCACGGCCACGCTCGAGCGCCTCGGTCTCATCATGCCCGTGAGCCTCTGTGCCGGGCAAGTCGCCCGCCTCGCGGCTCGCCATCTGGAGAGCCGCGAGCTCGGCTCGCGAACCGACATCGAACGCTTCGTCGCGCTGCCCCACACCGAAGGCTGCGGCTTTGCCGGCGAAAGGCTCCACCGCCAGCTCCTCGCACTCTACCAGCTTCACGCCACCCACCCCGCGGTCGCCACCGCGCTCTTTCTCGAGCACGGCTGCGAAAAGACGCCCAATGACATCGTGCGCAGCCACCTCGCCGCCAGCGGTCTCGATCCCGACAGCTTTGGCTGGGCGAGCATCCAGCTCGACGGCGGCATCGAGGCTGTCCTCGCAAAGATCGAGCGCTGGTTCGCGACGCACCTCCCGCCCGGAACCGGTGAGTGGCAGCGCACCGTGATCCCGCTCACGGACCTGCACCTCGGCATCATCTCACCCGACACCATCGCACCGTCGACAGAACCGAACCCCGGCCGCGGCCCTGCCCTCGGCGAGATCGTCCACGCCTTTCTCGCCCGCGAGCGTGCGGTCTTCATCCCGCACGGCGACCCACTCTGGACTGATGCCGGCTTCCTCGACGCCCTCTCTTCCCGCCCGCTCCGAAACTCATCCCGAACACCGACACTCGCCCTGGCCCAGGCCCCGGCGCGGCCCGGTCTGCACATCGTCGATACCGAGGCAACGACGCTCGCGGAAAACATCGCCGCCCTCGTCGCGGCCGGAGCCCAGGCCATCGTCGTCCCCGCCGAAGGCGGACTGATCCCCGGACATCCGCTCGTTCCCGTCATCGGACTGCCCGGCGCACCTCGTGGGGCGCAGGCACTCCTCGACAGCCTCGCAGACCGGCTCCAATCCAGTCGCACGGATCCGTCGGTCGAAGCGCCCGCACCCGTTTTTCAGATACCGAGAGGGCGAGACGGGATCTCCACATGATCCTTGTTTTCAACAGGATCGGGAAAACCCCGACATAACCGGCCGGGTGCCCCAAACTTGCCTCGGCAAGCAAATCCCACCAAAACACCACCGCGGCGATCGCACCGCGCCTCGCCCTGAGGCGAACCGGCATCCC
>RFJS01000078.1 GCA_003694825.1 Verrucomicrobiota bacterium
CCCGAATCCCCGTCCGCATGGGTGGCGGAGAGCCGGGAGAATGGCGGGAGCAAGCCGAGAAGACCGCGACGCTTGACGGGCCTTCCGGCGCGCCTGTTGGAGGGAAGGATGTTCGCGGATTGCCTCGAGCGGCTAGTTCTTCCAGCGTGCGGGCATGGCAGTTAAGAAGCTTTTGCACACCCGCATGCGGCTCGATGATCTCGAGCGTTCGGTGAAATTTTATACAGAGGTGCTGGGCCTCATCGAGACCAGGCGCCACACCTCGCCCCGGGGAGCGCAGTTGGTTTTCCTGAAGGCGCCGGAGAGCGAGGAGGAGATCGAACTGTGCCACCTGCCTGGCGCACCCAGGGTGGAGGTGCAGGAGGATCTGATGCACCTGGCCTTCGAGGTGGACGACCTGGTTGCGTTTGCGAAGGAGGCCGAGGCCAAGGGCTATCCGCTCAGCGATGGTCCCACGGAGACCGGGGGTGGTTCGATGATCGGGTTTATCGACGCTCCCGAGGGGTATGAGATCGAGCTGATCCAGCGCGGCGGCGATGTCTGAGCTGGCAGGCGGTCGATTTGAATCATGAAAGAACCGGGCGCCTGTGGGCGCCCGGTTCTTTTTTCGCGTAAGTGTTTTCGGGCCGGAGCACGGCCCGCGCGAAGCGGGTGGCGGGATCAGAAGCCCCAGCCCATGTTCAGACGGTATTGAGTGTAGGGTTCGTAGCCGCCCGCGCCGATGGAGATCCACGTCCAGTTGATCTCGGCCTTCAGGTAGAAGCGGTCTGCCAGTCGTAGCGGGGCAAGCCGGAGATGAGTTTGCCCGGGCAGCGGGTGTCCGACAGCGGTGGGAAGGGGACGGCTATTGGGAAAGCTCGCGAGCGCGTTATTGAACCGGTGTATTGGCGCGTTGAGGAAATGGGGTATCTGGGCTGTCGTTCTGGCCGGCCCTGCTGGCCAAAACCGCTTTCTGCGGCAGTTTCTCTCCATTTTCTGCCACGGATGATCTCAGGTTTTTTTGATCCGAGCCTGAGCGATGGCTGGGCGAAAACAGGCGAAGTCTCGCAGACGGTTGTGAAGCAGCCGCAAACAGGGGGCTTGCCGCTTGAGAATGGGGGCGGAAGGCCGATTCGTTTGCGAGTATGAAATTCCTGAAGAACTATGCCGTCGTATTCGCGTTGGTGCTCGGCACTCTGTCTTCCGTGTTGTCCGCGCAGGCGGCCAATCCGGTAGAAAAACTGCGGGCGGCCTGCCGGGGAATTGAGAAGGAGAAGGATGCGCTCGCGGTGGAGCAGGCGATCGTCGTGTTCAGCGAGGTGCCGCAGCTCAAGGCTTACTTCGAGAACAGCTACGGGGTCGCGGTGTTTCCCACGATCGGGAAAGGTGGCCTTGGCATCGGCGCGTCGCACGGGGCCGGGTGGGTCTTTCGGGAAGGGGAGCTGGTCGGCATTTCGAAGGTGACGCAGCTTTCCGTCGGTTTTCAGTGGGGTGGGCAGGCCTTCCGGCAGATCATTTTCTTCGAGGACGAGACGGCCTTCCGGCATTTTACCAGCGGCAATTATGAGTTCGGCGCCCAGGCCTCGGCGGTGGCGGTGACGGTCGGGGTGAATGCGCAAGTGAGTACTTCCGGTGGTTCGAACGCCGGTATCGGCAAGGCCCAGGCCAAGACCGATTACACAGACGGCGTTGCTGTTTTCACCATGGAAAAGGGTGGCCTGATGTACGAGGCGGCCATCGCCGGACAGAAATTCAGTTTCCAGCCGCTGAATCGCTGAGGCGGATTTCGCATGCTCTTCTCTTGAAGGAGCAGAGACGATCGGTTGCCGCTTTGTCGTGGCGCTTCCGGTGCTGATCTTTCGGAGGATAGGCACGTCCGGGCGGTTCGCGGCCACTGCGCCCAGCCGCTGAAACAGGCGTCGCGCTTTGCAGGTGCGCTTCCGGGGGCTTCGATGGCCGGGAAACGTCAGGACTGTGTGAGGAGTCGTTCGGCGTGGGCGTGGACTTCGTCCACGGTGATGGACTTCAGACAGACGTTGTCGCCGTCACAGGGCGTGTTGCGGTGGTTGTAGGCGGTGAGGCAGGGCGCGCAGGCGATCGGCTTTTGGATACAGACCGTGTTGCTGCCGGTCGGACCGTAGAGCGAGGCGGTTTCGGGACCGAAAAGGATAATCGTCTTCAGCGGCGTGGCGGCCGCGAACTGGCCGGGGCCGCCATCGTTGGTGATGAGGAGCCGGGCAAAATGGAAGAGCACGATGAGTTCGCGCAAGGACCGCGTGAATCCGGTGAGATCGAAGGCCTGGGGCGAGTCGAGCTGAGCGAGGATAGAACGGGCGAGCGGCCGATCTTCCGGCATGCCGATGATGGCGACATGGCAGCCGCGGCCAATGAGCCGGCGTATCAGTTCGGTGTAGTTTGCTTCGGGCCAGGCACGAATCGGGAGCGCGCCGCCGCT
Source organism: Verrucomicrobiota bacterium (assembly GCA_003694825.1). Taxonomy (GTDB): domain Bacteria; phylum Verrucomicrobiota; class Verrucomicrobiia; order Opitutales; family Opitutaceae; genus J108. The sequence goes on from RFJS01000078.1 coordinate 2,435, forward strand.
GGGGTAGACAAGGACGAGATCG
>RFJS01000493.1 GCA_003694825.1 Verrucomicrobiota bacterium
ATCACCCTCCCCGCCGACCCCGACACCCAGGTCATCCAGCCCGCACCCGCCGCCACGGTCACCGTCGATATCCCGTCGGGCTTCACCAGCTCCACGGTCCACGTCTCCTGGATGAGCGTGGACGCGCCCGCGCCAGTCGAGCTGACCTTCACGGCCAGCGGCGACCGCATCACCTTCACCCTGCCCTCCTTTGCCGTCTGGGGCGCGCTGCAGATCGGCAGCGCCGCCGCAGCGCCGCAAGCCATCGACTACGCACCCCAGGCGAACTTCAACCTTCTCGCCGACACCGGCGGCAATCGTCCCGACAAACTCGATGCCAACGGCGACATCGCGTTCAACTACTGGTATTGGAAAGGCGGCAACCACGGCACGGTCCCATGGGACATTCCCTTCTTCGCCACCGACGACAACGGCGTCGACCTCATCCGGCTCGACTACCGCTTCTCCGCCGACGGCGCGACATGGGGCGCATGGACGCGCCACTCAGCCACGGACGTCGATGGAACCGATGTCGCCGGGGCGATTTCCTTCGACGCCCCGGACGGCGAAGGCCACTACCAGTTCCGCATCCAGGCTGTCGATACAAGCGGCAACGAAGAGCCGATCATCGACCGCGACGAAACCGGCTACGGAGTCGATACCACCAAACCGCAGCCCCCGGCCAACGTCGTCGAATCCGGCGGCCATCGCGACGGCACCTGGATCAGCGATCCGGAGACGCTCGCCTTCTCCTGGGATCCACCCGAGGACAACCTCAGCGGTCCCGGCTCGGCCAACGTCTCCATCGACAGCGATTCGGCGACCATCGCCGCCACCACCCTCACCGCCGGCCAGAACAGCTGGGCACCCGGCGCGATGAGCGGCCTCACGGCCGGCACCCGCTATAAACTCCACTACCGCTGCGAAGACCTCGCCGGAAACTGGGGCGACACGGTCACACTGTTCGCTTTCTACTACGGCACCGCTCCGATCGCCGAGCCCACCGACGCGGCGGCCGTCGCCGGCGACAGCTCCATTCAGGTATCCTGGACTAATCCGGACAACCCCGCCTTCAGCCACGTGAAGGTCTGGTATAAACCCGCCGCCACGCCCTATGCCGACTGGACGAGCGCCGGCATCACCCCGGACGCCTCCACGACATCCTATCAGATCACGGGCTTGACCAACGGCACCGCCTACCTCGTTCGTCTCAACGCCATCACTACCGGTGGGCAGCCGAGCAACGACCTCGTCCTGCCCGATCCCGTCACCCCCGAAGCCGGTTCCGGCGGCTCCGGGGGCGGTGGCTCCGGCGGCAGCAGCCAGCCCCCGGCGGCCCCCGCCAACCTCACCGCCACCGACAACGGCGCCAACGTCCGCCTCACCTGGCAGGACCAGTCCGATGACGAGACCAGCTTCGAGATCGAGCACAGCGTCGTGGGCGGCGAGGACTGGACGCTCATCGCCACGCTTCCCGCCGACAGCCAGAGCTTCGTTCACAACATCGACATCGGCAGCCTCACGCATGTCTACCGCGTCCGCGCCATCAACGCAGCCGGCGCCTCGATCTACTCGGCCCCCGTCTCGATCACCCGATCGGGCGGCGGCGGGCAGCCGTCCACCCACCAGGTGACCGTCGCCGCTTCGCCCGCCGGCAGCGGCACCGTGACCGGCGCGGGCACCTACAACCACGGCCAACAGATCCAACTGCAGGCAAACCCATCCGCTGGATACAAGTTCAGCCATTGGTCCGGCGACGCCATCGGCTTCCAGAACCCCGTCACCGTCACCGTCAACGACGACCTCGCCATCACCGCACACTTCGTCGAAGACACCGCGCCACCGGATCCGACGCCGCCACCCACGCCATCGGCCCCCATCCTCACCGAGGCAACCCTCTCGAGCGTCTCCTTCTCGTGGACGGTCGGCGAAGGCACGCTCACCGGATTCGCGATCGAACGACGGCCCTCCGGCGGGACCTGGTCGCGGCGCGGTGAAGTCGGCGCCACCGCCCGCTCCTTCACCGACGGCGATCTGCATCCGGGCTGGATCGGCGAATACCGCGTCATTGCCCTCGGCGCGGACGCCACCTCCGCCAACGGGCCATCCACCTTCGTCGAAATTCCGTCACCGGAAGGTCACTACTTCGGAACCTTTCCCGAAGGAGCCGGCCGCTTCGCCGCCATCATCCACGACGGCGGCAGCGTCGAATGCCTCGTGGCGATCGATGCGGCAGACCAGCTCCTCGATGCCGGCGCCATCACCCTTGGCGGGGACGGCTCGTTCACGACGACGCTTCCCGGCGACATCACGCTCTCCGGCGCCGTCACCCTCACCGCCGAGGGCACGACCTTGTCACTCTCCGTGACCAGCCCGCAGGGCAACTTCCTCGGCGAAGCCGTTCTCGAGCCCGCCCTCGAGACAACCGCCGCCGACCCGCAAATCTACCACGGTCCGGCGGGAACCGGGCTCGATCTGGGGTTGATCCACATCGTCATCGCACCCTCCGGGCGCTGCCTCATCGCCCTCGAGAATGCCGACGGCGTCATCGAATCCGCCCTCGGCGAGGTCTCCGGCGCGAACACCTTCTCCGCCGACATGCCCACGATGGGATCGGTGACCGCCACCTACCACACCGACAGTCACCTGCTCACCGGGACGATCCAGGCCGCTCCCGACCGGCAGATGGCCTTTTCGGCCGTCACCGAGGGCAGCCTCATCGAACGCGATCGCATCGCCAACATCTCGACCCGCGGCCCCGCCTCCGCCGGCACTGGCAACATGATCGGTGGATTCGTGATCACGGGTGACGGACCGAAGGCCATCCTCGTCACCGCCAAGGGACCCTCGCTGCGCCCCTTCGGCATCGCCAACGCGCTGGCTGATCCGAACCTCACCATCCTCCGACAGGTCGGCACCAGCAACGAGACCATCCACACCTCCTCGAGCTGGCGCGACGAGCCCAACGCCAATGCGATCGAAGCCACCGGCTACGCGCCGACCGACGATACCGAGGCCGCCGCCCTCCTCATGCTCGAACCCGGCGCCTACACCGCCGTCATCGGTTCGGATATCGCCGGCGCCGCCTCCGGCGTGTCCATCGTCGAAGTCTACGAAATCGACGACCCCGCCGCGCCCTCCACGAGCCGGCTCATCAACATCTCCACCCGCGGGCTGGTCGGTTCCGACGAGAACCAGATGATCGCCGGGCTCGTCATCACCGGGACACTGCCCAAGACCGTCCTCATCACCGCCAAGGGGCCCTTCCTCGAACCCTTCGGCATCGCCAACTACCTGCCGGATCCGAAGGTGGACCTCATCCGCATCGGCGAAACAAGCGAAACGGTCGCCAGCAACACCGACTGGGAACTGAGGCCCGAAGCCGCCGCCATCGCCGCCACCGGCTACGGTCCGACTGAACCGACCGAGGCCGCGATGCTCGTCACCCTCGAGCCCGGCATCTATACCGCCGTGGTCTCCTCCCAGACGCCGCTGCCCGCC
>RFJS01000494.1 GCA_003694825.1 Verrucomicrobiota bacterium
CGATTTCGGCATTGAAGACCGACCGGCGGGGGCTACCGTCCGCGCTTGCGGTCAGGCCCTGTGCAACGACGGACGGGTGAACCCCGCCAGGACCGGAAGGTAGCAACGGCAACCACGTTCCGCGTGTGCCGCAGGTCGCCTGGCCGCGCTTTTTTCCCTTTTCGGGCTGTCGGCGGGTTTTTGTTTGCGGAAAGAAAACGGCCTCATGGAGTGGGGAGCGTGTCCAACGGCTACCAGGTCATCGCCCGCAAATGGCGCTCCCAGACCTTCGACGAGATCGTCGGTCAGGACCATGTGGTGCGCACCCTGAAAAACGCGATCACGCGCGATCGTATCGCTCACGCCTACCTTTTCGTCGGCCCGCGTGGCACCGGGAAGACGAGCACCGCCCGCATTTTCGCCAAGGCGCTCAACTGCGAAAAGGGGCCGACACCAAATCCGTGTGGCCAGTGCCAGTCCTGCAAGGCCATCGCCGAGGGCAGCTCTCTCGATGTCATCGAGATCGACGGTGCGTCGAACAACTCTGTCGACCAGGTCCGGGACCTGCGTGACGACGTCCGCTACGCCCCGAGTCAGGGAAAATACAAGGTCTACATCATCGACGAGGTGCACATGCTCTCGCCCGCCGCCTTCAACGCCCTGCTCAAGACGCTCGAAGAGCCGCCGCCGCACGTCAAATTCGTCTTCGCCACCACCGAGGCGCAGAAGCTCCTGCCCACCATCATCTCCCGCTGCCAGCGCTTCGACCTCAAGCCCATCCCGGCTCCGTTGATCGCCGGCCACCTCGGCCATATCGCCAAAGCGGAAGGCATCGCCATCTCCGAAGGTGCGCTCAACGCCATCGCCCGGCTGGCCGACGGCGGCATGCGCGATGCCCAATCCATCCTCGACCAGATGATCGCCTTCTGCGGAGACAAGGTGGAGGAGGCCGACGTGCTCGAAGTCTACGGGCTCGTGGCCGAGGAGAAGATCAGCGAACTCGCTTCCGCCATCGCCCGCGCCGACATCAAGCGCATCATCGAGCTGGTCGACGACTTCGATGCCAATGGCCGTGATCTCGTTCGCCTCCTCATCGATCTCGAGGCGCGCGTGCGCGAAGCCCTGCTCGATGCGGTCCGCAATAACGGGACTACGGATACACTCGGCGTGCCCATGCGCACCGAGTCTCTTGCCCGCCTGCTCACCGCACTGCACGAAGGCGAGGCGGCGCTGAAATTCGGCCTCAATGAAAAGGCGAATTTCGAAGTGCTCATGCTCAAGGCGGTGGAAGAGAGCCGTGCCCGCGCTATCGATACGCTCATCCGCGAGCTCGCCGAGCTGAGCGGCGGGGCCGGCACCGCCGAAAAAAAAAAGTAGTTGAACCGGCTTCCGCCCCGGCGCCGGTCCGCATCGAGCCACCGCCGCCGCAACGCGAGCCGGCCGCCCCCGCCCCGGCGCCAGAGCCCGCTGTCGGGAGCGAGGAGAAATCATCCAGGTCGCCGGTCGCTCCGCGCGACGACGACGTTCCGCCGCTTCCGTCCGTGGAGTTTGCGGAACCCGAGCCGGTCGTCGGCGAGAGCTTCGAGACCGCTGCGCCCGTTTCCCGAGAGTCCCCGCTGAGACGGCTCGCCCGCGATATGGCCGACGAGAGAAACCTTCCGCCTGTCGATGAGGTCGTGGGCGAAATCCCGGAGGAAACGCGCGTCGCGCTCAAGGAGCTGCTGCGCACGGAATTTACGCGCGTGCGGCGGATCGATACCGATCGGCTCTTCTGAACACCCTGCGGATGTTGGGGCCCG
>RFJS01000495.1 GCA_003694825.1 Verrucomicrobiota bacterium
CCGCCGCTCCCGCAAGACTCCGGCATCCGCTTCGTCTCGCCCCTCGGCGCGGGCCAACCACGCCAGGCCACCCCGGCACGCGCCCTCCCGCCTCTTCGCAAGCCTACCCGCAAAACCGCCCTCCTTCCGGCGTCGCTGCGCTTTAAGCCTGTCCCTTATTGGCTCCCCTTTGAACGTGGATCGAATCCGCGGGCGGCCAAAGCGCGGACCGTCCGCCACCTTCCCGCCCCGAGCGCTCCACCATCCCGCCTCGAGTTTTAAGTCTGTCCCTTAATGCCTGTCCCTTAATGCAGGCGACCGGGTTTCTTGTTGGCTCCTATCCGGGAGGTTCCCGCCAGGGCATGGCGGCCGGGCTTCGCCGGGGGCCGCCGCTGCCGGCGGCGATTTGATCGCCCATCGGCCTGTCAGGTCTCGCGCCGAAGCCGAGGCACGCGAGATCTCGACAAGGCGCCTTTCGTCGCCATGGGTTTGGTCGCACAAGCGATGCCCGAATACCCCGACATACCCGATCTGACTCTGATCAAGAAGATAGGGACGGGCAGCTATGGCGATGTCTGGTTGGCCCGCACCGTCACCGGCGTCTATCGGGCCGTCAAGGTCGTCGAGCGTGCCCGCTTCCGCGAAGAACGGCCCTATCAGCGCGAACTGGAGGGCATCACGCACTTCCAACGGCTCGCCGCCAATCGGCCGCGGCAGCTCGCCCTGATGCATGTCGGCGTCAATGAGGCGGAGGGTTTTTTCTACTACATCATGGAACTGGCGGACGACGTGCACACCGGCACGGACATCGATCCCGCCAACTACGAACCACTGACGCTGAAGGCGCTGTTGCGACACCAGCGAACCATCCCGGCCGACGAGTGCGTCCGTATCGGAGCCGACCTTGCACGTTCCCTGGCCGAGCTGCACAACAGCGGACTGATTCACCGGGACGTGAAGCTTTCGAATGTCATCTTCGTGGCAGGTGTCCCGAAACTCGCCGATATCGGTCTCGTCTCGGCGACCGATTTCACGCGAACCGCACTCGGCACGCCCGGATACGCCCCGCCGGAAGGGACGGGAACGGTCAGCGCCGACCTCTACGGTCTGGGAAAGATTCTCTATGAAATGGCCACCGGGTTCGAGCCGGGCGCATTTCCCCGCCTGCCGGGGGACATCGGCAGCCGCACCGATCGCGCGGGCCTGATGGAGCTCAACGAGATCATCCTGAAGGCGTGTTCGCCGAACCCATCGCAGCGCTACACCAAGGCGGAAGCCATGCTCGACGATCTCCTCCTGCTGCAGGCTGGTCGATCGATCCGCGAACTACAGCGCACCCGGGAAAGACTGCGCCTGGCACGCCGGGTGGCCCTCGTCGCCATCATCATCTCCCTGGTCGGGGCGGGCATTCTCGGCATTCAGAACCACATGAACCTGCGCCGCCTCGCCGCCGCCGAAGCGGAGGCACGTCGAAAAGCCGAGTCCGACGAACGGATCGCCCGCTACCGGGCCGACCTGCATCGCGCGCTCCTGAGCCTGCTCGAGCAAGACACCGGGCTGACCCGCGCGACGTTGCGGCGCCAGATCCCGCCGGCCGGCGAGGCGAAAGACATCCGCGGCCTGGAATGGTATGCCCTGTGGAACGAAGCCGAAGGCGACGAAACGCGGGTGTTGGGCAAGCCCGGCGACCCGCCACTCCGCGGCATGATGCTCTCTCCCGACCGGCGCTATCTCGCCGTGCGCGCGGGCACTCCGGGCCGTCCGGTCTCGCTGTGGGACCTGCACTCGGGCCGACGCAGGCCGATCGCCACGGTCAGCCGCGGCATCGGAGGGTTCTCCCTCGACGGACGCCGCCTGATTGTCGGTCATCCGGATGAATCCTCGATCGTCGAATACGACCTCGAAACCGGCGAGACCGCTCCGCCCCGAAGCGTCGAGGGAAGCCTCATCCCCAAAGGTCGCTTCGGCGAAATCCTCCTGACGACCTCGATCGACCGCGCGCAACACACCTTCATTCACGCATGGGACCTGGAACGAAACCGCAAGCTGCTCACCTGGCGCTCGGAGGAAAGCTTCGGCCCTTCCGGTCTCGACAACGCCGCGATCAGCCCGGATCGGAAAAAGCTCGTCGTCTCCCTCTTTCACGCCGACCGCCCGGAAGCCCCCTTCGAGCTGCAAATCTGGGAAACGGGCCAGCCGTCCCGGATCCTCGTTCGACGCACGGACTTCTATGAAGCCGACACTCTGGAGTTCGCACCGGACGGTTCGACCCTCTTCATCGGCGGCCCCTATTGTCCGCTGCTGTTCCTTGACCCCGCGACCGGCAGAGTGCGCCGCCAGCTGCACGGCCATCAGGGCAGTGTCCTGGATGTCGCCGTCTCGCCCGACGGCAGCCGCCTGGCCTCAGCCGGCGAAGACCTCACCATACGCATTTGGAACCTGAGCACCGGGAGGTGCACCGAGACCCTTCGGGGACACGAAGCTCCCGTCCGCGGGGTCGAGTGGCTGGATGCAGACACCCTGGTCTCCATCAGCATGGACGGCACGACCCGCCTCTGGAAAGCCGGCGCTCGCCACACCCGTCGCGCCAGTCCGGGGTATTGGACGGATTTCAACGGCGACCTCATCTACACACCCGACAGCCGCCACATCATCGTGACCATGCACGACGGCCGGCTCGGGGAGATCGACGCGCTCACCTTTGAACCAACGGGACGC